>DAWCEJ010000087.1:0-6997 GCA_052274955.1 Collinsella sp. | reverse complement strand
GAAGCATCTGCGGCGTGATGCCCACGGCCACGCTCGTGGCGAACAACAGCGCATCGATGACGTTGCCCTTGGTGGCGGCGTTGATGGCAAAGACGGCCGGCGCCATAACGAGCATGAGGCGTACGAGCAGCATGGAGACGCTCGAGACGCCGCGGTCAAACGCGCTCTTCTCGCCGCGCCCGTTGAGCATCTTGGCGATGCCGCCCAGGTAGGTGACCGAGCCGGTGGCAACGACAAGCGCCATGGCGGTGCCGTTTTGCACGGAGGTGCCGGTAAAGACGATGTTCTTGCAGGCAGAGAGTGGTAGCGCGGAGCCGTCGGCACCCTCGACGACGGTGATGGCAGCGGTCTTCTCGACGGCCTCGCTCTCGCCGGTGAGTGCGGACTCGATCACAAACAGGTCGCGCGCGGTGATGATGCGGGCATCTGCCGGCACCATGTCGCCGGCAGAGAGGCGGATTACATCGCCGGGGACGAGCTCGTCGAAGGGGATCTCGACGCGCTCGCCGTCGCGCAGGGCACAGCAGGTGTTGGAGACCAGGTCCTTAAGGGCCTCGGCCGCATTGCCGCTGCGGGCTTCCTGGATAAACTTCATGCCGCCCGATACCAGCAGCATGATGCCGATGACGATGACCGTGGAGGGGTCACGCTGCAGCTCGGGCACGGCGAGCACGTCGATGTAGAGCGAGACCAGTGCGAGGGCGGCGAGGATACCGGCGAAGGGATCGACGAACGCGTCGGCGATGCGGCGGGCGAGCGTCTTGGTCGGCGCTTCGATGGTGTTGGGGCCGACGGCGCTCAGGCGCTCGGCGGCGTGCTCGGCGGTGAGGCCGTCGGCTGTGGCGTCGAGCAGCACGAGGGCATCCTCGGCGCTATGGGTGGCGGCGAATATGGTGTTCTTGGACATGCCGGTATGAGCGGCGGCGCGCGCCGTGCGGCGGCGCTTGGAGATGGCTTCGAGTACCGTGGCGGTTTTGAGCATCAGCATAGGGTCCTCCTTGTTGAAGGGAGTTAGCGTACGTGTCGTATGTGCTTCAAAAAACCTAGATGTCGCTCACGTCATGCTTTCGAACCACCACAAAGGGACAGGCACCTTTGTGGTGGTTTTGACGATCGGCTGTTGGCGCTTATGCGTGCGCGGAATCCTCGCGGCGTGCCGAGGGCGACATGCAGGTTTTTCGACTATGACTGCCTTCCATGGCACACCTCCTTAAGGCCGGGCGCGGCGCGCTTTGGGTATCTCGTACCCGTTACAATCCGCCCGTATTCTTGATGAGGGGGTTTGCCGTGTCAACCCCAATGTTTGGAAAACCATTGCCCCTGACAAAGCCTTTACAGAATGCCGAGGCCCCAAAGCGCGCCCGCAACGCGCCCTGCCTGCGCTAAACTGGAAGGCACGTACGCGATTACGAGAGGAGCCCGCATGGAGGCTTACAAGCAAGAGTTCATCAAGTTCATGGTTGAGTCCGACGTTCTTAAATTCGGCAGCTTTACGCTCAAGAGCGGCCGTCAGTCCCCGTTCTTTATGAACGCCGGCGCCTATGTGACGGGCTATCAGCTCAAGAAGCTGGGCGAGTATTACGCCCAGGCCATCCACGATAACTTTGGCGACGACTTTGACGTGCTGTTTGGACCGGCCTACAAGGGTATTCCGCTGGCCGTCGTGACCGCAATTGCCTACCACGAGCTGTACGGCAAGGAGGTCAAGTACTGCTGCGATCGCAAGGAGGCCAAGGACCACGGCGCCGACAAGGGCAACCTGCTGGGCTACGAGCCCCAGGACGGCGACCGCGTGGTCATGGTCGAGGACGTCACCACCAGCGGTAAGTCCATCGACGAGACCTATCCCAAGGTCAAGGCTGCTGCCGATGTCGAGATCAAGGGCCTCATCGTGTCCCTCAACCGCATGGAGGTCGGCAAGGGTGGCGTGACCACCGCGCAGAAGGAGATCGAGGCCAAGTACGGTTTCCCCGTCGCGAGCATCGTCTCCATGGCCGAGGTCGTCGAGACCCTCTACAACCACGAGATCGACGGCAAAGTCGTCATCGACGACGAGCTCAAGACCGCTATCGACGCCTACTACGAGCAGTACGGAGCTCGTTAGTTACGGCGTTTTACCAAACGCCGTAACTGCTCGACGCTGCAAACCCGCCAGAGCGGCAATCTGCCTTTCAACTTCGGCGGCATGACCAGAAGGTCAATGCCGCCTCGTTTCAAGGCACCTTGCTCGCTCTGGCGGGTTTTCGCTGTCGCTACCAAAACATCGGCGTTGCCGTGGTAGTCATTGGGGACAGACATAAATGAGTAGTCATTGGGGACGTTCTTAAATGACTACTCAGGATGAGCGTCCAAAAATCCGCGCTCGTTCGATTGGCGCATGTCTACGCAGCGTAGGTTGTCGAGCCTGGCCTTCAAATGGATACTGACTGTCGAACCGGTTCACTCCATTTCTTCAATTTGATTGGACAGCCCATGAACCAGACACGGCAAACCAATGCCTCCCATACTTTTTTGGCAGCGCATGCCATCAAGCAGCTGCGCGAAGAGCGCGGCCTCACCCAGCGCGCCCTGGCGGAAAGCCTTGGCGTGACCGATAAAGCCGTCAGCAAGTGGGAATCCGGCCGCGGCCTTCCCGACATTTCCCTCGTTGAGCCTTTGGCCCAGAGACTCGGCATAAGCGTGGCTGAGCTTTTGGCTGGTGACATTCGGGCCAACGCCAACCGTGCAGGCAATATGCTCAAAGGCGTCTTTTACGTTTGCCCTATCTGCGGAAACGTTGTGCACGCGCTCGGAGAAGGCAGCTTTAGCTGCTGTGGCTCCACGATGTTTCCCCAGGAGGCCGAAGAGCCGGACGCGGACCACGCCTTTTCCATCGAGCGCATCGAGGACGATTGGTACGTCACGCTCGATCATCCCATGACCAAGGATCACTACATTAGCTTTGTGGCATATGCGACTATGGACGGCATCTGCTTTAAGAAGCTCTATCCAGAGCAATCGGTGCAGCCGCGCTTCCATATTACCGGGCGCGGCAGGATATATCTTTACTGCAACCAACACGGACTCTTTACGTCGCTGACGCCTCGCAAATAACGGCTGTCTATCCGCCCTCCTCACGCGTTCCCGGGGGACCCAAAATGAGCGTGGATAATCTCCCGGTTTTGGCCTGTGTGCGGGCTCAAAGTGGGAGATTATCCACGCTCGTTATCTGAGTGTCCAAAAATCCACGCTCGTCGCTACTTGAGCCCGGGGAGGCGAGTGTAGGGAAACGAGCGCTCTAAGAACTCGGAGCAGCGGGCGTAATCTTTGGCAAAGTAGCTGCTATAGAGCGAATCGAGTACGTATTGCACGGCGATATGGCTGGCGAACTGCGTGATGCGGTGCGTCATGCTCTCGTGGTCGCTTACCGTGAGATAGGCGGCAAAGCCGGGGTGAATGCGGGCGCAGTACGGTGTGCCGATGACGATGACCGGGACATGTCGACTGCTGAGGATTGGCAAGATCTCCTTGAGGTTGGGGGCAAGGCCGCTGTAGGAGATGACGATTGCCACATGGTCGGGACCCGAGGCGAGCGCCGTGCGCACCTGCGCCTCGACGCTGTCGTGGCACGTCGCGCTTTTGCCGGCGGAAAGCAGGCGATCGCGGAACATTCCCGCTGGATACAGGTTATGCGAGCCCGTGTAGATGTCCACGGTGCCGGCGCGCATGATGAGCTTGGCGGCGTGGTCGAGCTGTGCAGGGTCGAGCAGCTCCTGCGTTTCGGCCAAGGTGGTCTGGTAGAGCCCCTCCATGCGCTCCATCACCTGCGCAGGGGCGGAGGTGGCATCGAAGGGAAAGTTGATGTCCACGTCGCGCCGGTTGCCCGCCTCGGTCGCCTGGCGGATGAGCTCGACCTTGAGGTCTTTGAATCCCTCGAGGCCGAGCTTTTTGCAAAAGCGGTGCACGCTCGCGACCGAAACGTTGGCGCACGCGGCAAATTCCTTAATGGAAAGCCCGCGCACATCCTCGCCCATGGCGAGGGCCGTTCGCCCAAGTTGTTGCTCGGTGGGGGTGAGGCTTTTGCCCTGCGTGATCTTTCGCCTGATATCCATATGGCTCCTATGCGTTTGCGTCGCGATAAACCAATCATAGCGATAAATAAAACGTTCGGCTTGGCTGGGAGTTTTGGTCCGCCGGTCTATGAACGACGGACCGCTCGACGCTGTGCGGGCTCAACATAGGGGCGCTGTCCTTGTTGGGCCGTTTGCGCCCGGGGCGTTACCCGAGCACGCGTACGGGCCCCAAGAGACCGCTGGGCTCGGAGGGCTCGGTCATGCCGAACACGTCGGGGACGGCGTGGTCGAGGGTGTTGATGATGTCAATCGTGAGCGCGTGCTCACCGGCTAAAAGTGCGGCGGCCTCAAAGCGGTAAGGCGGACAGATGCGGGTGCCGAGGGATTTGCCGTCGAGGGTGACGGTTGCGGTCTCAAAGACCTCCCCAAGGTCGATGACAGCGCGGCTGGCCGCTTCGCCCAGGACAAAGGAGGCCTGGTAGCGGAACGTGCCGGCCTTGCCGGGGAACTCGGCCGAGGAAAGGTCGTGCAGGTCTGCAAGCTCAACAGACTCGCCAAAGGCATCGGTACCAGGGGCAGAGAAGGCAACCGCCCAGGGCCCGTCGACGCATGTGGCTTCGTCTCCAGCAGTTGCCGCGCCGGCGGAACCTGTAGCCCCAAGGACCACGATGCAGCTCTCGTAGGGAGTCAGCTCGAGCGTGCCGTCAAAGGCGGCGGGATCGGTGCCGTTGAGCAGGTCGAGGCGCGCGCCTGCAACGGGTATGCCGTCGGCAAGCGCAATCTGAGTGGAGATACCCTGCTTGGGATGCTCGTTGACGAGCATCAGATAGGTCTCGCCCGCCCGCTCGTAGCGCAGTGCGCGCAGCCAGGGCTGGGACTCGGCACAAACCACGGTCTGCATACCGGCGTCGGCAAGCGTGCCTGCGAGCTCGGCGGTTGCCAGGAGCTTGATGCCGGCGACCGCGGCTGCATCCACGGAGGCAAAGCCCTCGCGGGCTGCAATATCACCGTCGTAGCGCTTGCTCGGCAACTCATCCAGCGCGTACACGGCAACACCTGCGGCTGCGGCGCGCGCGGCAAAGTCGAGCACGGCGCCGCCGACAAACTCGGCTCCGGGCATCACCAGGCAGCGGTATGCCTGGCCGTTCACGCCAAAGCCGCTACCGTCTGCGGCAATTTCAACGGCATAGCGCCCTGCGTCCTCAAATGCCTCTGCCGGCACGATGTCAAAGTCGACCTGCGCGCGCATAAGCTCGGAGCCGGCATGCTGCATAAAGTTCGCCTCGCCTGTCCACTCGGCGTCCGCATGGTAGAGAAGCGCCACCGGGGTCGTTGCGCGCCCGCCGCTCAGCAGGCTCGCCGTACGGTTCATGTAGCTCATGAGCTGCCCAAAGTGTGCAAACTGGGGGTTTTGGCCATGCGCATAGAAATGCGGCGGGCAGTCCCAGTCGGGGAAGGCGGCCATGCTAAAGGCATGCGGCACAAACCAATTGACGCCGCGCACCAAAAAATGATCGGCGATCCACTTCATCTCGCGTAGGCCTTCGTGCCATCCAAATGCGCCAAAGACCTCGGCCATGCAGCGCCCCTGCTTTTTGGGATCGAGGTGTGCTGCCGAGGAGCCCAGCTTGGGCAGCACGTAGTTATAGAACTCGAGGTCCCACACGCCGCGTCCGTAGCTGTGAAGGCCGCGGTCCATGCCGGGTACCAGCTGGTTGATCACGATGTCGACGCCCGCCATGTCCTGACCGCCCACGGCGCGGAAGTAGTGCCCGGCGCCCACGCCCAGGCGCGCGTGGCAGTCCTTGTCCTCGATAACGTGGCCGATGTACTGCACGCCGCGCGCGCGGCACCAGTCTCCGAGCTGGTCGCAGAAGCACTCCTTATAGAGGGTGCTCGCGATGTCCATATAGACGTGGCGTACGTGCGCGCCGGCCGGCTCGCGGTCCCACAGGTGCGGGAGCTCGGCCAGGTAGCGCTCGCCCAGTGCCGCGCGTAGGCGACACTCAAGCTCGGCCGACCAGGGTAGGGGCGCGGTGGCCTTGCCGATGAGCGTGTCCGAGATGCCATCGGGGCCCGTGGTGCCCTTCTCGTTGGCAAATCCGGGCTCATCGGAGAAAAAGCCCAGGATCGTCTTGCCAAACTCATCGCCCAGATGCTCAAAATGCGGCTCGTAGACAGCATCGATGAGCTGCGCCACCGAGGTGCGGTCGACCATATTGATGTAGTCCTCGTTGTAGGAGGTCTTGCCGCTCGTGAACATCACGCATGCCTGCGTGAGGCCCGCAGGTGCATCGAAGACCAGGCGGCTGGGGTTGCCGTCTGCATCGTCGATTACTCGGTAAGCGACGTCGACGGGGCTGCCGTCCTGCATAAATGTCACGCCGTAGAAGCGCTCCGTTTTGTCGAGCATGTTGGCGAGTGCGATGCTCGCGGCGGACGTGGGGCCCACGATGTCGAACGTGCGGTGCGTGAGCACGATCTTGCGGAGCTCGGACACGGCCTCCTTGACGGCGCCGTTGGCAAAGCCCGTGGGGAAGTGCGCGTCGTCCAAGATCCAGAGCTTAAGGCCCAGCTGCTTGCACTCGTCAATGACAAAGCGCAAGTCGCGCCACCAGCCCTCGCCGCAAAAATCGGGGTGTGGGCGGCTTTCGAGACAGACCTCGTGGATGTCGGCGCCGGCGATCTTCTCCAGATACTCGGCAATGGTCTTATGGCTCTCGCCCTTCATCCACAAAAACGGAAGCACGTGGTTGTCGTATGTGCCCTCGAGCACCTGCTGGTAGTACGCGGTCATGGATCCTCCTTGGCTCGATCGATCTGCTGTATGGCACAGATTATGGACGTGTCGGCGCACTCTGCTAATATCTGAATCACGACGAACTATGACCAAATCAACGATTGGCAAGCCATGGAGATCGACGAGCTCGAGCGTAGGCTCAGCG
>DAWCEJ010000086.1:0-2835 GCA_052274955.1 Collinsella sp. | reverse complement strand
GCCGGCGGCCTCGATCTTGGCCTGCGCAGAAGCGCTGACCTTGTCGACCTTGACCGTGAACTTCTTGGTGAGCTCACCATTGCCGAGCACCTTGACGGGCTCGAACTCGCTCTTGGTGATGCGAGCAGCCTTAAGAGCGGCGCCGTCGATCACAGCGCCATCCTCGAACTTACGCTCGAGACGCTCGACGTTGACAGCGGTGTACTCGATACGACGGGGGTTGCGGAAGCCCGGAAGCTTGGGCAGGCGCATAGCCAGCGGAGTCTGGCCACCCTCGAAGCCGGCACCCTTGGTGCCACCAGAACGAGAGCCCTGGCCCTTCTGGCCGCGGCCAGAAGTGGTGCCGTGACCCGAAGAATTGCCACGGCCGACGCGCTTGCGGTTCTTGGTGGAACCGGGCGCGGGAGTAAGATCGTGAAGCTGCATTTGCTACTCCTCTACAATCTCGACAAGGTGCTTGACCTTGAAGATCATGCCGCGGACGGACTCGTTGTCAGCAATCTCGCGAACCTCGCGGATCCTGTGGAGACCGAGGGCACGGACAGTACGGACCTGGTCCTGCTTGCAACCGTTGGTGCTGCGGACCTGCTTGATCTTGATGGTGTCAGCCATGCTTAGTTCTCCTTACCGACGAACATCTCGGAGACCGTCAGGCCACGGCGAGCCGCGACGTCCTCAGGGCTGGAGAGCTCCTTGAGGCCCTCGACGGCAGCCTTGATGATGTTGAGGCCGTTGTCGGTACCGAGGGACTTGGACAGGACGTTCTTGATGCCAGCAAGCTCAAAGAGGGGACGCACGGCGCCGCCGGCGATAACGCCGGTACCCTCGACAGCGGGCTTGATGATGATGCGGCCGGCACCAAAGTGGCCGAGAACCTCGTGCGGGATGGTGCCCTGCTCGGTTACCGGCACGTGGAACATGTTCTTCTTGGCATCGAGAGACGCCTTGGAGATGGCCAGGGGCACCTCAGCGGACTTGCCCATGCCAACGCCGACGTTGCCCTTGCCGTCGCCAACGACGACGAGAGCGACGAGGCTCATGCGACGACCACCCTTGACGGTCTTCGACACGCGGTTGATGTAAACGACGCGCTCCTCGAACTCGGAGGCCTCGCGCTGCTGCTTCTGATTACGAGCCATGTGCTACATACCTCCTAGAACTCGAGACCGGCGGCACGAGCACCGTCGGCGAGGGCCTTGACGCGGCCATGGTAGATACGGCCACCACGATCGAAGGCGACCTTGGTGATGCCGGCCTCGATGGCGCGCTTGCCAACGAGCTGACCGACCTTCTCCGCAGCCTCCTTGTTCGAGGTGTGGGTGCCCTTGAACTCGGCCTCGAGGGTCGAGGCAGAGACGAGCGTCAGGCTGGAACCCTTGCTGTCGTCGATAATCTGGGCATAGATGTTGGCGTTAGTACGGGTCACGCGAAGACGCGGACGCTCGGCGGTACCCGAGACCTTGCCGCGAACACGACGCTGACGACGCTTGAGGCCTTCCAGCTTCGCCTTATGCTTGTTCATACGTAAACTCCTAAAAAGGTTGATCTTGCCAGCACCTGACGGGGTGCTGGTCTTATGCGAGTGAGTCGGTTACGACTACTTGGCGGCCTTACCCAGCTTGCGGCGGATGTGCTCGCCAACGTAGTGGATACCCTTGCCCTTGTAAGGCTCGGGAGGACGATGGCCGCGGATCTCGGCGGCGATCTGACCGACCTGCTGCTTGTTGATACCCTTGACGTTCACGTGGGTGTTGTCGGGAACCTCGAAGGTGATGCCCTCGGGAGCCTCGACGATTACGGGGTGCGAGAAGCCCAGGGAGAACTCGAGGTTCTTGCCCTTCTGCTGCACGCGGTAACCGACGCCGGCGAGCTCGAGCTTCTTCTCGAAGCCCTCGGAAACGCCAACAACCATGTTGTGGATGAGGGCGCGGGTGAGGCCGTGGCGGGCACGGGTCTCACGCTCGTCGTCGGGACGGGAAACGGTGAGGACGTTGTCCTCGACGTTGATAGCGAGCTTCTCAAAGACATCGAGCTCGAGCTGGCCCTTGGGGCCCTTGACGACAACGTTGTTGCCGTTGACTGCCACTTCGACTCCGGCGGGAATCTGGACAGGCTTATTACCGATACGAGACACGGTGATCTCCTTTCCTTCTACCTACCGAGCGAATTACCAGACGTAAGCGATGATCTCGCCGCCGACGTTGTGCTTGCGAGCATCGCGGTCGGTCATGACGCCATGGCTGGTGGAAATAATGGCGGTACCAAGGCCACCACGGACGCGGGGCATATCGGCAACGCCGGTGTACTTACGCAGGCCCGGCTTGGAAATGCGGCGGATGCCGTTGATGATCTTAGCCTTCTTGGGACCATACTTAAGCGTGATGTGCAGAGTCTTCTGGGGAACGGTGTCCTCGACATCGTAGCCCTCGATGTAGCCCTCCTCGTGCAGAACACGAGCGATCTCGACGAGCTTCTTGCTGCTCGGCATGGAGACCGTGGCCTTGTTCACAGAGTTAGCGTTACGGATGCGCGTAAGCATATCTGCGATCGGGTCTGTAAGGTTCATACAGATTCTCCTTCGTTCTTGATGAACACGTGCTCTTGGTTCTTCGCCGCCCTTAACGGCAAAGCCTATTTAGCGCGTTTTCCCTGTTCCAAACGGATGCTTGAAACACTGGTAGTGACTTACCAGCTGGCCTTCTTAACGCCGGGAAGCTCGCCCTTGAGTGCAAGCTCGCGGAAGCAGACACGGCACAGGCCGAACTTGCGGTACACAGAGTGCGGACGGCCGCAGCGCAGGCAGCGCGTGTACACACGAGTAGAGAACATCTGCAT
>DAWCEJ010000085.1:0-6138 GCA_052274955.1 Collinsella sp. | reverse complement strand
CTTTGGCACTGCGCCAAAGCTCGAACGCTCAAAATCGATGCGCTCGTTACCTATAAGCGCAGGGAGCTCGGTATCGAATATAAGGGCGGCTTTCACGATGAGTTCGAGCGCAAGGGAGCAGATGCGGAACGAGAGGCCGTTCTCGCCCAAATGGGATATCGAATCGTTACGCTCACTTCGGCTCAGTTCAGCAGCCAGCTTGCCTTTCACCGCGCTATGAACAACATTCGCGAAGCACTCGGCATGCCTCGCTGCACCGATACCGAGTACCAGCGAAAGCAAAACGAACTGCGTAAGGCACTTATCCGCAACTGGAAGAGCGTGCAAGGCGAAGAGACGCTTTCCGAGTAGCGTCGCTCCCGCGAGCTCAATCCAAACGTGTACGTCACCCTCCAAAATCGACATTTTTTGACATCTTTGGAGGCTGACGTACACGTTTTAGATTTTGGGCTGGGATCGAAAGCAATGGGGGCGTGGCTGAATAGGAGGGATGTCCAAATTTTGAGCGGAGCTCAAAATTTATCCGGTCGGCTTACGCCGACCGCGCTGCGCTAAAAACGCGCCACTGGCGCGTTTTCTTTACGCTTCGCGCCCTGGCGGGTTCGAATCCCTCCTCCTGCGCGTTATTGGACTGTGCTCAAAAAAGAAAAAAGCCCCATTGCTGGGGCTTATACCATCTAATGGCGGAGGAGGAGGGATTCGAACCCTCGTGACCTTATACAGGCCAAACGGTTTTCGAGACCGCCGCATTCAACCACTCTGCCACCCCTCCGCGTGGGGTAAAAACAAAGCAGGCTCGAAGGCCTGCTTTGGAATTAACTGGCGGAGAGTCAGGGATTTGAACCCTGGAGACGCTTTTGACGCCTACACGATTTCCAATCGTGCTCCTTCGGCCACTCGGACAACTCTCCGTTAAATGCGAAAGTCAGTATACACGAGGAATCGCAAAGTGCAAACAGAAAAGTTGGCATTTTTTAAAACGCTCGGCCGCGCTTGGCGTTGCAGTGGGGTTTGAGGTGCCAAAAAAACGGCTTCCGACCAGCGTGGTTGATCAACTCAATTGTTCAAAAGGGGTATTCATAAGCGACTTGGCAATGAATTTAAAAATCTTTGGGTGGTGCTGTGGACCGCTGGTATGCATTTTGCGACCACAGCCTTGTGCCCGTTGACCTGCGGCTTGGCTCAGCTCGTCCCCACGGCACCGTATCGTGTCCACAGATTCGTCAAGCTTTTGGTAAGCATTTGGTTGGAATGCGCATGAAACGTCGTGCGAGTATGGGCATATGTGGAGGTCATGAGGTTGTAGCTGCAAATTCTTGCAGCCTAGGAGGTTGAAAGATATTATTACCAAGTCTTTTCCTGCTTCAGGCGCACCTTCACGACCTGAAGCCACATTTGCCCAGAGGAGGTGACAATATGAAGGCTTATGAACTGCTGTTCTTTGTTGACCCGTCGCTCGACCCCGAGACTCGTCTCGCTGTTATGAAGCGTATCGATACCACGATCGCTGAGGGCGCTGGCAAGGTCGACTCCGTTGACGAGTGGGGCAAGCGCAAGCTCGCCTACGAGATCAACGACCTCACCGATGGTGACTACACCCTCATCAACTTCCACGCAGATCCTACCCAGATCGCCGAGCTTGATCGCGTCCTGCGCATCACCGACGCTGTGGTCCGCCACATGATCGTCCGTCGCGACGACCAGGAGTAAGACTGTCGTTTTGGACTGGGCTTGTGCCCCAAGAGGAAGTAGTGAGTTATGAGCATCAATCGAGTGAACATCACCGGTAACCTCACCCGCGATCCCGAGCTGCGCGCCACCGCCGGCGGAACCCAGGTTCTGTCCTTTGGCGTCGCCGTGAACGATCGTCGCCGCAACGCGCAGACTGGCGAGTGGGAGGACTATCCCAACTTTGTCGACTGCACCATGTTCGGCACCCGCGCCGAGGCCGTGAGCCGTTTCCTGGCAAAGGGAAACAAGGTCGCGATCGAGGGCAAGCTGCGCTACAGCTCTTGGGAGCGCGACGGCCAGCGCCGGAGCAAACTTGAGGTCATCGTCGATGAGATCGAGTTTATGAGCTCCCGTGGTGGCCAGGGTGGCTACGATCAGGGCGGTTACGCCCCCGCAGCTCCCGCGCCCGCAGCACGTCCTGCCGCACCGGTGGCCACGCCGCCCGCGGTCGACGTCTACGATGAGGACATCCCGTTCTAAGGGTTGTTCACCTATTTTTGAGTGAGAGGCGGCTTCGGTTCGCCGAAGTTGCCAAATGAAAGGTATTTTGACATGGCTAATGATTTTTCTGCACGTCAGCCGCGTCGTAAGTACTGCCAGTTCTGCAAGGAGAACACTGAGTTCATTGACTATAAGGACACTCAGCTTCTCCGTAAGTACATGACCGACCGTGGCAAGATCAAGCCCCGTCGCGTCACTGGCGCTTGCACGCAGCATCAGCATGACATCGCCAACGCCATCAAGCGCGCCCGCGAGATGGCTCTCCTGCCGTACACCGTCCCCGTGGTTTCCTCTCGTGGCAACCGCGACCGCGGCTAAGAAGGGAGACGCATCATGAAGGTTATTCTTCTCGATGAGATCAAGGGCAAGGGCGGCGAGGGTGACGTCGTAGAGGTCGCTCAGGGTTACGCTGAGAACTTCCTGTTCCCCAAGAAGCTCGCTGTTGCCGCCACCAAGGGCAACCTCAAGCAGCTTGACGAGCGTCGCAACAACATCGCCAAGCGCGAGGCCGTCCGTCTGGCTACCGCCAACGAGACCAAGGCTGCCTTCGAGGGCAAGACGGTCACCGTTGACGTCAAGGTCGGCGACGAGGGCATCCTCTTTGGCTCCGTTACCGCCGCTATGATCGCTGATGCCATCAAGGCTCAGCTCGGTATGGACATCGACCGCAAGCGCGTCGAGCTCGGTAAGCCCATCAAGGTTGCCGGTGCCCACACCGTTGCCATCTCGCTGTACCGCGAGATCAAGGCCGAGGTTGTCGTTCTCGTCGGCGTTACCGCCGAGGAGCTCGCTGCCGAGGCTGAGGTCGAGGAGGCCGCTGAGGTCGCCGAGGCCGAGACCGCCGAGGTCGAGACTGAGGCTGCTGCCGAGTAGCATTTGCTGCAACGCAACAATCTTGTTCTAAGAAGGGCGCTCTGGGAAACCAGGGCGCCCTTTTTGCTTTTTAGCGCGATGCGAGCGCCATAGAGGGCGTTGCGGTGAGGTCTATTCGTGGGACCGTTCATCCGTTTGGTTCGGTGATGATTGGCCGCGCGCGGCGCGTTTTGGGACCGTGGCTGATACTATGGATGCTCGCAAGCGATATGAATGAGGATGCTCATGGCATATGACGATAGGGAGATCGGGCTGACGGTCGAGGACCGCGGCTCAAAGTTGGGTCTTCCCCAAAACCAAGATGCAGAGGCCAATGTACTGGCCGCTATGCTGCTATCGCCCGAGGTGGTCGAAGAGGCCCAGGTCGAGCTGCAGCCCGATGACTTCTACCGGCCCATTCATAAGACCATCTATACTGCGATGGTCGATATGTACAACAGCCGCATTCCCATCGACTCCATCTCGCTGATCGATTACCTGCGCAGCATCAACAAGCTCGATGCCGTGGGCGGCGAGGCGTACATTTTGGAGTTGATGGGTCAGACCCTGTCGCTCGTCAACTGGCAGCACCATGCCGCCATCGTTCGCCGCGACTCGATGCTGCGCGAGCTGATCGGCGCCACTAACGAGATCAACGCGCTGGCATATAACGCCCCCACCGACACCAAAGAGGTTGTCGAGCTGGCCGAGAGCAAGCTGCTCAAGGTTACGGCGCGCGAGGTCAAGTCGAGCTACAAGACGTTGACCGAGTTTATGGTCGAGGCCTATAACGAGGCCGAGGAAGTGTGCCAGGCCGGTGGCCAGGCTGCGGGCGTGCCCACGGGCTTTCCGTCACTCGACCGCATGCTCATGGGTTTTCGCGAGGGCCAGCTCATCATCATCGGCGCCCGTCCTGCTGTAGGTAAGACGTCGTTCGCTCTGAACCTGGCGCTCAACGCTGCCGCTGCTGGTTATACCGTCGGCTTCTTCTCGCTGGAGATGTCGGGCAAGGAAATTGCCCAGCGTCTGATTTGCGCCTACGCCATGATCTCGATCAGTGACTTCCGCATGGGCCGCATTAGCCCCGAGCAGTGGGCCAATATCAACGAGGCCACGCAGACCTTGTCTAAGCTCGATATTCTGATTGACGATACGCCCGGCACCACAGTGACCGAGATTCGCGCCAAGAGCCGCCGTATGCTCCATAACAAGGAGAAGGCAATTATCATCCTGGACTACCTGCAGCTGGTGAGTCCTCCGCCGGGCCGTCGTTCCGAGAGCCGTACCGTCGAGGTTTCGGAGATGTCGCGTGGTCTGAAGATCATGGCCAAGGAGCTCAAGATCCCGCTCATCGCGCTGTCGCAGCTCTCGCGTCAGGTCGAATCCCGTACCGGCAAGCGCCCGCAGCTTTCCGACCTTCGTGAATCGGGCTCCATCGAGCAGGACGCCGATATCGTTATGTTCTTGGACCGCTCCGCCGACGAGGCCGAAGCCTCGCGTGACGATCGACCCGACGAGGGCGTTACGCGTATCGTCGTGGCCAAGAACCGTTCGGGCCCGATCGGCGACGTCGACCTGATGTTCCTGCCGGCATCCACCAAGTTCTATGAGCTTGATGGGGCACATGCCGAGGAGTAGGACAGGCGCCCGTTGCACGGGTATACTGGGAATGTTTTGTGCTTCTGCGTGCCGGCGTGGCGCGTAGACAGTCCATGAATGTAAGGAGTAAACATGCCGTCAACCGTTTTGGTCGGTGCCCAGTGGGGCGATGAGGGCAAGGGTAAGATTTGCGACCTGGTCGCCGGCGACTTCGATGCCGTCGTGCGCTACTCGGGCGGCAACAACGCCGGTCACACCATCGTCGTCAACGGCAAGAAGTACGGCCTGCACCAGGTGCCCTCCGGCATCATGTATTCCGACCACGTGTCGGTGATCGGTAACGGCTGCGTCGTCAACCCCAAGGTTGTCCTTGAGGAGATCGATATGTTCGAGGCCGACGGCATCACCACCAAGAACCTCAAGATTAGCGGCAACGCGCATGTCATCATGCCGTACCACATCGATCTGGATGGCGCCTTTGAGCAGAAGCTCGGCAAGAAGAACATCGGTACCACCAAGCGCGGCATCGGTCCGTGCTATCAGGACAAGATGGCTCGCATCGGCCTGCGCATGCAGGACATGCTGGACGAGGCACTGTTCCGCGACAAGCTGGAGACCGCTCTCGCCCGCGTGAACCCCGAGCTCGAGCTCATCTACAACCTGCCCACCTACACCGTGGACCAGATTTGCGACGAGTACCTGCCGATGGCCGAGCGCCTGCGTCCCTACATCACCGAGACGAGCCTGCTGCTCAACAACATGATCGACGAGGGCAAGGACCTGCTGTTTGAGGGCGCCCAGGCGACGCTGCTCGACATCGACCACGGCACCTATCCGTACGTGACGTCCTCCAACTGCACCGCCGGCGGTGCCATCACCGGATCCGGCGTCGGTATGAAGAATGTCGACCGCGTGCTGGGCGTCATGAAGGCCTATATCACCCGCGTCGGTTCGGGCCCCATGCCCACCGAGCTTTCCTATGAGTCCGAGGCCGGTCACACGCTGACCGAGGAGGGCTACGAGTACGGCGTGACCACCGGTCGCCGTCGTCGCTGCGGCTGGTTCGACGGCCCCATCGCCAACTACGCCTCGCGCGTCAACGGCCTCACCGATATCGCCATGACCAAGCTCGACGTGCTTTCGGCTTTCGACACCATCAAGGTGTGCGTGGCCTACGACGTCGATGGCGAGCGCTATACCAGCGTGCCCGAGCATCAGGTTCGCTTTGAGCACGCCAAGCCCATCTACGAGGAGCTTCCTGGCTGGAAGTGCGATATCACCGGCTGCCGCAGCTTTGAGGAGCTGCCGCAGGAGGCTCAGGACTACGTGGCGTTTATCGAGGATCTGGCACACACCCGCGTGACGTTCATTGGCGTTGGCGCTGGTCGCGAGCAGATCATCAACCGATTCTGGAAGTAATCGGGACTATTTGGTTATTGCGATATACCCCTTTGC
>DAWCEJ010000084.1:0-8533 GCA_052274955.1 Collinsella sp. | reverse complement strand
ACGACCCTAACCGCATGCGCATGACTGGCTCGGAGTTTTACATGAAGACCGAGGAGGAGATGCGGGCGATGTTCCCGTATTGCCCCGAGGCCTGCGACAACACGCTCGAGATCGCCGACAAGTGCTACGTTGAGCTGGACTGGGACTCCATCATCCTGCCGCGCTTCCCGCTGCTCGATCCCGGCGAGACGCACGAGAGCCAGTTCCGCCGCGAGTGCGAGAAGGGCCTGCGCCAGCACTACGGCGACGACTGGGCCACGCGCGAGATTGGTGGCGTCAACATCAAAGAGCGCTTTGAGTACGAATACAAAGTCATCTGCGACAAGGGCTTTGCCGCCTACTTCTTGATTGTTGCCGAGTACGTGCAATGGGCCAAGGACAACGGCATCGGCGTCGGCCCCGGCCGTGGCTCGGCCGCCGGCGCTATCGTCGCCTACGCCATGAACATCACCGCGTTCGACCCGCTCGAGAACGGTCTGATGTTCGAGAGGTTCCTGTCCCCGCAGCGTACCGAGATGCCCGATATCGATATGGACTTCGACGATGAGCGGCGCCTCGAGGTCGTGGAGCACGTTCGCCAGCTCTACGGCCCCGAGAAGGTCACCCACGTCATCACCTACTCGACCATTAAGGCCAAGCAGGCCATCAACGACGCTGCGCGCGTCCTGGACTACCCGGTCTACATGGGCCAGCGTCTGTCCAAGATGGTCTCGAGCGACCCCAAGGTCAAGCTCAAGCAGGTGCTCGAAAAGCAACCCGGCAAAGAGGATCTGTTTAACCCCGATTTTGCCGAGGCCTATAAAAAGGACGACGACGCCCGCCGCATCATCGACACGGCGCTCTCGATTGAGGGCCTTACCCGTGGCGAGGGTGTGCACGCGTGCGCCGTTCTGATCTGCCGCGACCCCGTCAACGAGCACGTGCCCACCAAGCTCGACACCAAGGGCGGCGTCGAGATTACCCAGTACGAAGGTCATACCGTTGCCGACATGGGCCTGCTCAAGATGGACTTCTTGGGCCTGCGCACGCTGACGGTTATCTCCAAGGCCAAGGCAAACATCAAAAAGAACTTCGGCATCGACATCAAAGAGGAAGAGATCCCCTTTGACGACCCCGAGATCTTTAAGCTCATGGGCTCCGGCCATACCGCCGGCGTCTTCCAGGTCGAGTCCGCCGGCATGACGGCCACGATCAAGAACATGAAGCCCACCGAGTACAAGCACGTCGTGGCATTGATCGCCCTGTACCGCCCGGGCCCGCTGGGCGCCGGCATGGTTTCGTCCTACATCAACCGTATGAACGGCAAGGAGCCGGCCGTCTCCTACGACGACCGCCTGGACGACATCCTGGGCGAAACCTACGGCACCATGGTCTACCAGGAACAGGTTATGCTCATCTCCGTCGAGATGTGCGGCTTCTCCAAGGGCGAATCGGACTCGCGTATCCGTAAGCCCGTGGCTAAGAAAAAGATCAAGCTGCTCACGTCGACGGTGCTGCACTGGGAGGATGGATCGGACGAGACCACCTACGACCACTGGATGAACGGCGCTATCAAGAACAACTACACGCGCGAGGTCGCCCAGAAGATTTGGGACGATGTTCTCGAGTTCGCATCCTACGCCTTCAACAAGTCGCACTCCGCCGGCTACGCCATCCTGGTTATGCAGACGGCGTGGCTCAAGGCGCACTATCCGCACGAGTACATGGCGGCCGTTCTGACGTCCTATACGGGCAAGACCGACAAGATCGTGCACTACGTCTCGGCGTGCCGTCACGACGGCATCCCCGTGCTGTCGCCAGATGTCAACGAGTCCGGCACCGAGTTCACGGCTACCAAGGAGGGCGTGCGCTTTGGTCTGGCCGGCATCCGCGGCGTGGGCACCGGCGTGGCGCAGGCGATTATCGCCGAGCGCGAGGCGGGCGGTCCGTTTAAGACACTGCACGACTTTGTCGAGCGCGTGGACTCGAGCCAGGCCAACCGTCGCGTAATCGAATCGCTGATCAAGGCAGGCGCCTTCGACTCCACGGGGTATCCGCGTCGTCAGATGATGCACTTTGTGGACAAGAACAACCCCGAGAACATCATCGACGCCGCGATAAAGCGCCAGAAGGACCGCGCGAGCGGCCAGACCTCGTTCTTCGACATGTTTGGCGACGTTGAGGGCTCGGGCTTTGAGGTGAGCGTGCCCGATCCGGACGGCCAGGAGTGGGACCGCCACCTTAAGCTGAGCCAGGAGAAGGAGGTTCTGGGCATCTATGTCTCGGACCACCCGCTGCGCCCGTTTGAGTATGCACTAGCCAAGGCGCGCGACTTCTCGTTCTCGCAGATCGATACCGGCTACGAAGTTCAGAATCCTACGGGCGGCACCATCAACCAGGAGATTCCCGAGGGCAAGGCGCTGTGGTGGGCCGGCATGGTCTCGAGCGTGTCCAAGCGCGTGACCAAAAACGGTGACCCCATGGGCATCGTGCAGCTCGAGGACATGGAAGGCGAGGCCACGGTCGTGGTGTTCCCCAAGACCTACAAGGAGGCCGAGGGGTATCTGTACGGCGAGGTCGATCCCGAGACCGGCGCGCAGCTGTCCGACGCCTTTGTGCGCATCAAGGGCAAGCTCGAGCGCTCGGACCGCGGCGACCAGATCATCGCGCAGGAGATTGTGCCGCTGGAGCTCAACGAGGAGAACAACAAGCCCAAGGTGTTTGAGGTCATGGTGCCCAACAGCCGCTTTAGCCAGGGCAATATGGCGCGTCTTGCCACGGTGCTCACCGCTAACCCGGGCGGCGACCGCGTGGAGATCTTTATCGAGCAGGTGGACGGGCGCGTGCTGCGCGCCGAGGTGCCTGCCAAGGTCAACGCGCGCTCGATTCCGCTGCTGGCCGAGGCCAAGGCCATTGTGGGTAACCAGGGTCGCGTGACGGTGATCTAAGCTACCCCGGGTGAGATTGGAGGAAGTGATGGCGCAGGGGACGTTTGTGCAGGCGCTTCGCAAAGAGGCGGCGTTGAGCGGCACCTTTATGAAGGGGCGTTCGCTCATGCTCAACGGCGCCGTGCTGTCGATCGAGGACAGCGGCTCGCGCTTCTCCAAAAACGTGACGGTCGAGGGCTCGGTGCGCGGTTCGCGTGGCGACCTGTACAAGACGCACGTGGCGCTCGACATGGACGAGCACGAGGTGATCGACTACGACTGCGATTGCCCCGCCGCCTATCGTTACCCCGGTATGTGCAAGCACGCTATTGCCACGGCTCTGGCGTATTTGGATGCCAGCGGCGCCGAGCCCGTCGAAGGTTTGCGCACGCCGGTTCGCACGTTTACGGCGCAGTCGAAACAGCCCGCGCGCACCGCACCCAAAGCGCCGGCCGTCAACCCCAACTTTCCCTTTCCGGCGCCCGTCCCCACGAGCCCGAGCCTTGTGGCGGCGCTCTCCGATCTTTCGGACGCGCGCATGGATGAGCTGGCGAGCATGCGCCGCAAGCTTGCCGGTGCCGTTGATCCCGACGCCCCCAAAGCGGCATTGGAGCCCTCGTTGGTGCCGTACTACAATCCGCTGTTCGCTGACCGCTTTAGCTGGGCGCTCGAGTTCCGCATTCGCTGTGGATCGGTCTCCTACGTGGTCAAGGACATCGACGGCATGGCCGA
This sequence comes from Collinsella sp., assembly GCA_052274955.1. Taxonomy (GTDB): domain Bacteria; phylum Actinomycetota; class Coriobacteriia; order Coriobacteriales; family Coriobacteriaceae; genus Collinsella. Next base: position 4,895 of record DAWCEJ010000084.1, on the reverse strand, counting down.
TGCCTACGTGCGCGGCGGCACGTTCTCCTATGGCAAGAAGCTCACGTTTGTCCATTCACCTGAGGCCTTTGACGAAACATCGGCAAAGCTGCTCAACCTTGTTGTGACGACAGTTGCCTATCTCGATGACATCACAAGCTCGCGTTCGGCGTCGTACGACTTTGCCCGCAGCGGTTTTGTTGCCGAGCGTCAGTTGCCGCTGTCCGAGCATAGCATCGTATATGTGCTGGACCTGCTGCGCGGCCAGACCATCTCCTTTGAGCCCGCCTGGTCGCGGGGGATGACGACGCATCGCACCTACGACGTGGCGGTTGAGCTGTCTCCGCAAGGGGAGGACGAGGCATCCGCTAAGCGCCCACCGCTGCTTGCCGCCAAAATCGCGCCGGCGGCTGGTGGTAGCTATGACCTGCGCCTGCCCGCCGATATGTACTGCTTTGCGTCGGGCGATGCCGCCTACTTGGTTGACACGCGCCGCGCGCGCCGTACCGACGCTGCATTTGCTCAGCATGCCGCACCTTTTTTGTCGCGCTTGCTGCCGTGCCGCACGCCCGCCCATATTGCCGCCGAGCAGGTGGGTGAGTTCTGCCGTATGGCGCTGCCCATTTTGCGCGACTACACCGACCTCACCGCGCCCGCCGCGCTCGATACCGTGGCACCCGAGCCGAGCTTTGCTATGGCGATCGGTGTCGACGATGGGCTCGTGACCTGCATAATTACGGTTACCTACGGCGATTGGTCGGCGGATCTCTTTAGCCTGGGCGCTCCGGGCAGCCCCTTCGAAGAGCAGCGCCCCGGTGTGCCACCCCGCGACGAGGTGGCGGAGTTTCGCGTTATGGATACAGCGGCCCTGTACTTCGATTTCTACAAGGGCGGTCTGGCGTTTGAGGAGCGCGATGATGAGAGCCTGTTCTGTCTGCTGACCGAGGGTCTGTCCGCCCTGTCCGAGCTGGGTGAGGTCATGCTCAGTGACCGTCTGCGCCAGGTCTCGGTCCGCCCTGCGCCCAAGCTTTCGGTGCGTGCGACCGTCAAGAGTAACCTGCTCGACGTCGAGCTGGGCGCGAGCGGGCTTTCGGCCGCGGACCTTGCCGTCTATCTCGATTCGTACAAGCGCCACCAGACGTTTGCGCGCCTGACGTCCGGCGACATCGTGCGCCTGGATGAGGGAGCGCGCGCCGCGTTTGGCCTTGCCGAAGATCTGGGTGTCGATGCCGTCGACCTGCTCGACGGCGTGTCGCTTCCCGCGTCGAGCACCCTTTTTGTCGATAGCATGCTCGCGCGCACGCCGGCGCTCGAGGCCGATCGCGACGCCGCGTTCCGCCGCACCGTCGAGCGCCTGGACACGCTCGGCAAGATGGACTTTACGGTACCCGCCTCGCTCAAGGCAACGATGCGCGGCTACCAGGTCGACGGATACCAGTGGCTCGGCTCGCTCGAACACCTGGGCCTTGGCGGCATCTTGGCCGACGACATGGGCCTGGGCAAAACGCTCCAGATGATTGCGCATATTCTGGCGCGCGTGGAGGCGGGGGACACCAAGCCCACGCTCGTGGTATGCCCGGCCTCACTCGTGTACAACTGGACCGCCGAGCTGGAGCGCTTTGCCCCGTCGCTCGATGTGTGCGCCATCGTGGGCGCCAAAGCTCAACGTCGTGTACAGATTGCCGGCGTGGCCGAGCATAGCGTGGTTGTGACGTCGTATGATCTTATGCGGCGCGATATCGACGAGTACGTCGAGCAGGATTTTGCCCGCGTGGTGCTCGATGAGGCCCAGTACATTAAAAACCCGCTCACGCAGGTGGCGCGCGCCGCAAAGCGCCTGCCTGCCGGCGTGCGCTTTGCCCTGACGGGCACGCCCATCGAAAACCGCTTGTCCGAGCTTTGGAGCATCTTCGACTTTTTGATGCCGGGCCTTTTGGGGACGCGCGAGTCGTTTGCCAAGCGCTTTGAGAGCCCCGTCGAGCATGCCGAGGGCGATAGCGCCGCTCGCCTGCAGGCGCTCGTGTCGCCGTTTGTGCTGCGCCGTGTTAAGGAAGACGTGGTGGCCGACCTGCCCGAGAAGATCGAGGACACCGTCATGGCACAGCTTACCGGCGAGCAACGCAAGCTCTACCTAGCCAACCAGGACCGCATCGCCCAGCAGGTGCAGCACCGCGAGGCTGGGGAGTTTAAGAAGGACAAGCTCAAGGTGCTCGCCGAGCTCACCAAGCTGCGCCAGATCTGCTGCGACCCGCGTCTACACTACGAGGATTATAAGGCGGGGAGCGCCAAGCTCGATACGTGTATGGAGCTCGTGCACGGCGCACTCGACGGCGGGCATCGCATCCTGTTGTTCAGCCAGTTTACAGGTATGCTCGATATCATCGGTAAGCGCTTGGCCAAGGAGGACATCGCCTTCCTTAAGCTCACGGGCGCTTCGTCTAAGGAGAGCCGCGCCAAGATGGTCGCGCAGTTCCAAGCGGGCGAGGTTCCGGTCTTTTTGATTTCGCTCAAGGCGGGCGGCGTGGGCCTTAACCTGACGGCGGCCGACGTGGTCATCCACTACGACCCGTGGTGGAACGTGGCGGCGCAGGACCAAGCGACCGACCGCGCGCATCGTATTGGCCAGCAACATACCGTGACCGTGTACAAGCTCATCGCCAAGGACACGATCGAGGAGCGCATCATGCAGATGCAGGAGTCCAAACGCGACCTGGTCAACAGCGTGCTCGGCGGCGACGGCATCTCCTCGGCGCTGTTTACCCGCGAAGATGTTCTGGCGCTGCTGGGCGGCGACGGGCGCTAACCCGCTCGGGTGGGGCCGCCAGGGCGGATAGCGCACGCTGCCCCATCGTCCCCGCCCGTTATGTGTTCATTTGCAATGCCGTGGATGGTTTGTCTGCCTTTGGGCATAAGAACCATCAAGAACATTGGCACGTCAGCAAAGGAGAACATCATGGCGAAATTCTTTAAGGACCCCGACGGTAAGCTCATTGCCGCCCTTGGCAACGACGTTGCAACCCCTGCCGGTTGCACGGAACTGACCGCAAACACTGAGGACGCGGCGCACGAGAAGCACGTGCCTGTTGTCGAGACCGAGCGCGACGGTCACGTGATTCGCGCACGCGTTGGCTCGGTCGAGCACCCCAGCCTGCCCGAGCACTATATTGAGTGGATCGCCCTTGAGGCCGAGGGCCGCTTAGAGGTCCATTACCTTGAGCCCGGCATGAAGCCCGCGACGTTTTTTGCCGGCGGTTCCAAGACCGGTACCGTCTATGCCTACTGCAACCTGCACGGGCTGTGGTCCGCGACATTCTAGGAGCGCGCCCCCGCTCGGGGTATCATAGCTAGCATATGCACATGCGAGCGCCGACTGCATCATGCGGCCGGCGCTTTTACTACGATTTCGATGGTTTACGACGGAAAGGGCTGAGCCATGAAGCTCGCGCTTGCACAGATCGATATGCGCCTGGGTGATATTGAGGGCATTTGCGGCCGCATCGAGGACCAGGCTCGTCTGGCCCACGAGCGCGGGGCGCGCGTGCTGTGCGTTCCGGCTCCGCTCTTTATGGGCGCCATGCCCGGGGGCCTGGTGGGCACTGCCGACTTTGAGCACGACATGCTTGCCGGCTTGACTGGTGTCGCCGAGCGTATCCAGGAGCTTGACATGATTTGCATCGTGCCCGCGGCGGTTTCGTTTGAGGGCCAGCCGCTGCTCGACTACATGATGCTCAAGGACGGTCATGTGGTGCCGGCGCGTTCGAGCATTGCCCTGCAGCGTGGTGAGAACAACGACACGCGTTGGGCGCCGCCGGTGTTCGACGTGGACGGCGTGCGCATCGCCGTGATTTTTGACTTGGACCGCGAACTCGAGATGTTGCCGACCGGTGTTGACCTCATTGCGTATTTCCAATTCAACGCGTTTGACATGACCGACCGCGAGACTGCCGCCATTGCCGCCGTACGCAGCGGCGCCTACCGCAAGATCGCATCCAAGCGCAGCGTGTGGTTTGCCTGCATGGCGCCGGTCGGTGCCTATGACGAGTCGGTGTATACCGGCGGTTCGTTTGTGCTCGACGACTGTGGTCGCGTGGTGGCCCAGGCGCCGTGTTTTGAGGAGAGCCTGCTGGTTCAGGAGATTCAGCGCGGCGTGATGCTCGATGCCCTGGAAGATCACGAACTGCCCGAGTTCCGTTCCGAGGAGTGGCTGTGGCAGGCGCTGGTGCTCGCCGTGCGCGACAACGCCCGAGCCCACGGTGCGTCGCGTGCTGTGGTGGCACTCGAGGGCGACTTGCCGTCGTCCCTGCTGGCGGCGCTGACCGTCGACGCTCTGGGCCCGCGTAATGTGATTGGCCTGGTGCTGGGGCGCAACCGTATCTTTACGCCGGCGCAGGAAGAGGCCGAGGCTGCCCGCTGTGCCGCCGTCCGCGCCATCGCCGAGCGTCTGCACATTCGCACCGTCGAGCGCGATGCACCGGATGCGGCGCGTGTGCTCGATCGCGACGTGTCGGCGGGCGATGCCGAGCGTCTGCGCTCGCGCACGCTGGGCCTCATGCTGGAGGACACGGCGCTCGAGCTGGGTGCGATGGCGCTGAGCCCGCTGTCCAAAACCGAGTACGCGCTGGCGGCGCCGGCGCTTTGCGGCGGCTACCAGGGCGATTACGCGCCCTTTGGCGATGTGTACCTGTCGACGCTTGAGTTTGTGGCGCGTGTGCGCAACCGCACGTCTGCCGTGGTGCCCCAAGAGCTCGTGACGCTCAACGCGGTGGAAGATTGTATGGAGCGAGTGCTGGCGCAGGCGCTCTCGACGCTCGACGGTCCGGTCGATATGCTCGACCGCGCGGCACAGCTGCTCGGCGGGCTTGAGCCGGGTGAGGTCGATGGCGCGCTCGAGGCGCACGTGGACCGCAATCGATCTT
>DAWCEJ010000083.1:0-1829 GCA_052274955.1 Collinsella sp. | reverse complement strand
GTGCAGCCGTGGGCGACGTAGGTCGCGCCAAACTCGTGAGCGACCTCGACAAGCTTCTTGGCGAGCAGCGGGCGAGACAGCGCGGAGAGCAGCGGGTACTTGTTCTCGTACATGGAGTTTGCGGCGATGGCCTTAGTCAGGAACTCATCGGAGAACTCGTCGCGCAGGTCGAGCACCTGGCAATCGAGAACGCCCAGGTCAAGCGCCTTCTGCTTCTTGGCATCCAAGCCGGTCTCCTCCTGGCCCACGTTGCCGCAGACGCAAACGACATCGAGATTCTTCTCGTCCTGGAGCCACTTGACACATACGGATGTATCAAGACCACCGGAATATGCGAGAACGACTTTTTCCTTGCTCATGGCTGTTTCCTTTCGCCCTTGGTAGCTAGTTAGAACATCGGTCAGTTGCAAGTCATTTCGAGGTCAAAAAACCGTGCAATATCAGGTTAAATAGCAAAAAGCAGCACAGCATGCTCTAGAAACATGCGTTTATATCGTGCTAAAACCCAACGACCTCAAAATGACTCTGTTGGGGCATTTCACCCCATACGAACAGAGACGATTGTTATCGTCGTCGGGAAATTGCGCGCTGGCGTCGGATGGCATTATCTGCAGTGGTGATGATCTTTACGAACTGCATCTGCCTCTCCTTTCACCTATCGCCGGGCGCAATTCTAATATCGTAAACGGTACCTTTTCTTCGGTAAGCGGTTGTATTTCCGTCTCCGTTTTCGATGGTCGCTATATTACGCTAAAGTGCCCGCAGCACAAGCGACAAATTCAAATTTCTGAAAAGTTTTTTCATTACTTTGTGAAGCGTGGTGCAAATACGCTCCGTTCCTGCGACAATACGCTCAGTTACTGGTTGATGGTTATAACGTCTGAAACAATTTCGAAACGAAAGGCGCGCTTTTATGCAAACTTACGAATCGGACACCAATATCGGAAGCATTAAGATTCTCGCCGTCGACATGGACAAGACGCTGCTCACCGACAAGCGCGTGTTGCCGCAGGGTCTTGATGAGCGCCTGGACAAGCTCGCCGACGCAGGCATTGTATTCTGCCCCGCCAGCGGACGCCCCGCCCCCAAACTCGAGGAAATGTTCGAGAGCATAAAGAACCGCCTTGCTTTTTGTCCCGACAACGGAGCCTGCGTCATCTATCGCGGCAGCTATATCTATAAGAGCAACATCGATGTGGCGCTGTATCAGCAGGTGCTCGCCCGTGCCTCGGAGGACCCGCGTGCCGTTCCCGTCTTGTGCTGCTACGACGAGTTCTATGTGCTCGCCCGCGACCATCAGTACCACGACGAGATCAGCGTGTACTACAACACGATCAACTACGTCGATAGCTTTGAGGGCCTTGATATCGAGTCCAACAAGATTTCGATCTTCTTCCCCGCCTACGATGCCGAGCCAGCGTTTCGCGAGGACTACAGCCCCGAGTTCTCGGACAAGCTCTACGTCACCAACGCCGGGCGCGAGTGGATCGACTTTATGAACCTGGGTGTCGACAAGGGCGCCGGCGTCGCGCATCTGTGCGAGCAGTTGGGCATTGATATCGCCGATGCCGCCGCCGTGGGCGATACGTACAACGACATCCCCATGCTGGAGCGCGTCGGACACAGTTTTATCGTGGACAATGCCGAGGAGCACATGAACGCGCATGCCAAGTGGCGCATTCCGAGTAACAACGACGGGGGCGTACTGACGCGCATCGACGCCATCCTGGCGGCTCGGTAACGTGGCTCGTCGGACCTGGCCGGGCGGCACGGATTAGTTTTTCGTTCGGTCAGGTCCTAGGCTCGCTCGGAAAGCACATTAAGTGCTT
>DAWCEJ010000082.1:0-4081 GCA_052274955.1 Collinsella sp. | reverse complement strand
CTACATGGTCTGCATCTACTCGTTCGGCACCATCCTCGACTGGCATGAGTTCGTTAAGAGCCCGGTTCCCGCGCTTGCCTGCCTCAAGGGCATCAACATGCTCCTGTACCTGGCCATGCTCGTCATCGCCACGCTTGGACCCATGGGCCCGATGAACTCCTTCTACGGCGCCACGAGCCGCATCATGCTCGCCATGGGCCGAAAGGGCCAGCTGCCCGAGAAGTTCGCCGAGGTCGATCCCAAGTCCGGCGCTCCCAAGCTCGCCTGCGTCGTTCTGGGCGTCATCACCGTCGTCGGTCCGTTCCTGGGCAAGAACATGCTCATCCCTCTGACCAACGTGTCGGCTCTCGCCTTCATCTTCTCCTGCGGCATGGTCGCCCTCGCTTGCCTGCGCATGCGCTTCACCGAGCCCGACCTGCCTCGTCCCTACGAGGTGCCCGGCGGCAAGTTTGGCATCAGCCTCGCTATCGTTGCCTGCGGCACCATCATTGGCCTGCTCGTGATCCCGTTCTCTCCCGCCTCCCTCAACATGGTGGAGTGGAGCATCGTGATCGGCTGGTTGGCTATTGGCCTGGCCCTCATGGCTTTCACCAATTCCCGCAAAAAGTAACGCCTAGCCGGGGCGGATCGGGTGCGCGGAATCCTCTCTTCCGCGCACCGAACCCGGCGCCACTTGGGTAGCTTTGTGAGGCCTTAACCCAACACGGCCTCGCCCACTATATGGATCCATAAGGAGGAACCATGTCCACTAAGTATGCAATCGTTGGCGGTAAGCTCATCGACGGTACCGGTGCCGAGCCGGTCGAGAACTCCCTCGTTCTCGTCGACGACAACGGCAAGATCGAGTACGCCGGTGCTATGCAGGACCTTCCCGAGGGCGTTGAGGTTATCGACGCCGCCGGCAAGACTGTCCTTCCCGGCCTGATCGACACCCACCTGCACTTCTCGGGCAACTTGACTGACGATGACACCGACTGGGTCATGCAGCCGCTCCTCGAGAAGCAGGCCGTCGCCGTCAAGCAGGCCTATGACTGCCTCACCCACGGCCTCACCACCGTCTGCGAGATCGGCCGCTTTGGTATCCAGATCCGTGACTGCATCGACAAGGGCGTCTTCAAGGGCCCGCGCGTTCTGGCCACCGGCCTTGGCTTCTGCCGCGTTGCCGGCCACGGCGACTCCCACCACTGCAGCCAGGAGCTCAACAAGGAATCGCACCCCTGGGGCGATCAGGTCGACGGTCCTTGGGATCTGCGCAAGGCCGTCCGTCGTCGCCTGCGCGAGAACCCCGATGCCATCAAGATCTGGGCTACCGGTGGCGGCATCTGGCGCTGGGACTCCGGCCGCGACCAGCACTACTGCTCCGAGGAGATTCAGGCCGTGGTCGAAGAGGCCAAGATGGTCGGCATCCCCGTGTGGAGCCACTGCTACAACAACCACGCCGCTGCCTACGATTCCGTTCGCTTTGGCTGCGAGCAGCTGATTCACGGCTTCGATATCGATGAGCGCACCATGGACCTCATGGCCGAGCAGGGCACCTTCTTCACCCCGACGATCGCCTTCCTGCCCACCTGGTACGCCACCTATCCGCCCGTCTACGTCCCCGAGCTGCACGACAAGTACGAGGGCACCTTGGTCGAGAAGGAGCTGCAGCGCAACTACGACTGCCTGCGCGAGGCCAAGAAGCGCGGCGTCGTCATGACGATCGGCTCCGACTCCTTCTCCTTCGTCACCCCGTACGGCACCTGCTCCATCGAGGAGATGTACGAGTTCGTCGACAAGATCGGCTTCACCCCGGTCGAGACCATCACCTGTGCCACCCTCAACGGTGCCAAGATGTGCCACATCGAGGACGAGACCGGTTCCATCGAGGCCGGCAAGTGCGCCGACCTGCTGGTCGTCAACGGTGACGTCGCCGCCGACATCCACGTGCTCAACACCGACAACATGGACGTCATCATGAAGGACGGCTGGATTGTCGAGGCCGGCACCTTCGGCGAGGCAAACAAGTACAGCGCCTAAGCTACCGTTCATCGATGGCTTGATGTAAAACACAGTATTTGATTGCATAATGCAATGGAGAGGGTCGCTTGCGGCCCTCTTTATTGCTATGGGGTGCGTCAGTAAGAAGGAGATGACGGTGGATCTCAATAGGCTGATTCTGGGCAAGAGCTACAACTCTACCAAGGTCTTTCGTACCGCTCAGCATGTGGTTCAAGCCATCTTGCTCGGTATTGTCGTTCCGCTGCTTATCCTGCTGCTCATCTGGGATCTAACCGATAATCCCAATCCCGTTCCGGCCGTTGTCGTCATTGCCGGCTTGGTCATGCTGTGCTTCTTCTTCTCGTACGTCTTTGTCGTTCCCGACGACCTCACATCGAGCGCTACCGACCGCACGCTCGCCATCGCGTCGAAAATATTCGCCTACACGTCGCGCGGCCTTACGCCCGAAGCTGCCCTGGGCGCCTCTAAGATCATCCTGTCCGAAACTATCGCCTCTGCCATCTGCTTTACCGACGGCAAGCAGGTGTTGGCAAGCTGGGGCGAGGACTCGGCAAAATGCCCCGCGGGCACCCCGGTGGTGCTGCGGACCACGCTCAATGTGATCAACAGCGGTGAACAAAGCGTGTTCTCGCGCGATGCCTCGACCGAGACGGGTGGCTACTTTCCGCGTTTGCGCGCCGGTATTGTCGCACCGCTTACCGTGCGCGGGCATTGCGTGGGCACGCTCGAGCTGTATTATCCCCGTCTGAGCAGCATCGATATGCGCCAGACGGCGCTTGCCTCGGGCTTTGCCGACCTCATTTCCACGCAGCTTGCGAGCTTTGAGCTCGAGCGCCAGGACGAGCTTACGGCCCGCGTGGAGCTGCGCGCCTTGCAATCGCAGGTCGATCCTCATTTTCTGTTTAACACCATCAGCACCATCGTGTCGCTCGTTCGAACCGAGCCCGACAAGGCGCGGTCGCTGCTGATCGACTTCTCCAACTACTATCGTCAGACGCTTTCTGATTCCGATACGCTCACCACGCTCGAGCACGAGGTGGAACAGGGTACTCGTTATATCAATCTTATGCAGGCCCGGTATGGCGACGGCCGTCTGCGCGTCTCGGTCGATATCGACTTTGAGGTGCGCGATTGCATGGTGCCGCCGTTTATCTTGCAGCCGTTGCTCGAAAACTGCATCAAGCACGCGCAGCGCGAGACCGAGCCGCTTTCTATTCATGTTAGGGCTTTCGAGACCGATGACGGTTTGGAGATCATCGTCGAGGACGATGGCATCGGTATGAGCGAAGAGGTCTGCGCGCATCTGTTTGAGCAACATCGCCGAGAGGAGCCCGAGAGCATTACCGCCGACGGCTCCGTCAAGCGAGGTTGCGGCCTGGCGCTCTTCAATGTGCTTCAGCGCATCCATTTCTTTTACGGAGAAGATTCCGGCATGCGCGTGAAGTCCCAGGAGGGCGTGGGAACGCAGGTCATCGTCGAGCTGAACGGCGAGCCGCATGAGCCCGCGCCGTTGACGGCGTAGCACGCGGTTGGATTGAGAGAAAAAGAGGGGAAGCACATATGTCCGAAGGCTGGAACATCTTGGTGGTTGATGACGAGCCTCCCATTAGGGCTGAGCTACGCTATCTGTTGGAAAAGGATACGCGTGTGGGCCAGATTGCCGAGGCGGGCAATGTCACCGAAGCCGTGGAGTCGATTCTGTCGAACAAGCCCGACGTGTTGTTTTTAGACATTACCATGCCCGGTCGTTCGGGAATTGAGCTTGCCGAGACGCTGCAGAACCTAAAGACGCCGCCGGTGGTTGTGTTTGTGACGGCGTTTGCCGAGTTTGCCGCCGATGCGTATAACCTCGATGCGGTCGACTATGTCGTCAAGCCGGTCGAGGACGCACGCCTGTCAAAGGCACTCGACAAGATCGAGGCAGCCTTGGGTGCCCGTCGTGTTATCCACGCCCCGCGCCAGCCTTTGCGTCTGACGGTGGACCGCGGGGGCAAAAAGGTGTTCATTCCCGCCGCAGACGTCTGCTACTTTGAGGCACGCGCCGATTTTTGCAACGCCATCTGCGCCGAGGGAACGTACC
>DAWCEJ010000081.1:0-2543 GCA_052274955.1 Collinsella sp. | reverse complement strand
GCCCGATTTCGCGGATTCATTCAGGCGGCGGCGACGCTTGCGGCCAATATTCATCTGCCCAATTTTGCCAAGGGAGGCATTTACCAAGGGGCGGGCAAGGCCGTCTGTGTGCCGGGACTCAACTGCTACTCGTGTCCGGCGGCTTCGGGTGCGTGTCCCATCGGCTCGTTTCAGTCGGTGGTGGGCTCGTCTAAGTTTAGCTTTTCGTATTACGTCACCGGAACGCTCATTCTGATCGGCGTACTGTTGGGGCGTTTTGTATGCGGCTTTTTGTGCCCGTTTGGATGGCTGCAGGAACTTCTACACAAGATTCCCGGCAAAAAGCTATCAACGAAAAAGCTCAAGCCGCTCACGTACATCAAGTATGCCGTGCTGCTGTTTGCCGTGGTGCTGCTGCCTGTCTTGGTGGTCAACGATGTGGGCATGGGCGACCCGTTCTTTTGCAAGTACATCTGCCCACAGGGCGTGCTCGAGGGCGCGATTCCGCTGTCCATCATGAACGTGGGAATCCGCTCTGCGCTGGGAAAGCTCTTTACCTGGAAGCTCGCGATCCTCATTGTGGTTGCGGTGCTGAGCGTGCTGTTCTACCGCCCCTTCTGCAAATGGATCTGCCCCCTCGGCGCGTTTTATGCGCTCATGAACAAGGTGTCGTTGTTGGGGATTCAGGTTGACCAGTGCAAATGCGTTTCGTGCGGCAAGTGCGCCAAGGTGTGTCTGATGGACGTGGACGTTACGCGTACGCCCGACCATGCCGAGTGCATTCGTTGCGGCAAATGCGTGGGTGCGTGCCCCGTCGATGCCATTAGCTTTCGCTACGGGCTGGGCGTGACGGGCGACAAGACCGCGCAGTCCGCGCAGGACTGCGAAAACAAATAGGTACCTATTAAGCTTCGATACAACGGAGGAACCATGAAACTGTCGAAAATTGCGGCCCTGTTGATGCTGCCCGTGCTGGCGCTGACTCTCGCGGCGTGCTCTGCCCCCAAGGGCGACGCGAAGGATGCCACGAGCGGCGATGCGCAGATTGCCGAGCTTGTGGCACAAAAGCCGTCGAGCGCCGAGGAGGCGGCCGAGCTGTACCAGCAGCTGCTGCAAAAGGAAAACGAGATCTTTGCGAGCGATAACGCCCTATGGGAAAAGGTATTCAATGCTGCAAATAAAGACTCGGCAATGATTGAGGACGGTAGCAATTACGGCGACTTTTTGCTTGATACCATCGAGGGCGCCAAGGATCAGTTTACGGCTGACGAGCTCAAGACGCTTAAGGCCGGCGCACAGCAGGTCAAGGAGATCGAGGATAAGCTCATGGCGCTGGAGAAGGAGTTTCCCGGATGCGGCAGCACGCCCGGCGAGGGGGAGAGCGTCGATGCCTCGACCGCAGGCATGACCAACGGCGAGAGCGGGGAGACGAAGTTCCCCAGCTTTAAGGGCAAGGACTTGGACGGCAACGATGTAAACAGCGACGAGCTGTTCTCCAAGAACAAGGTCACCGTCATGAACTTCTGGTTTACCACCTGCAAGCCGTGCGTGGGAGAGCTGGGCGATCTGGAGAAGCTCAACAAGGAGCTTGCCGAGAAGGGCGGCCAGGTCGTGGGCGTTAATTCCTTTACGCTCGATGGCAACAAAGACGAGGTGGCCGATGCCAAGGACGTGCTTTCCAAGAAGGGCGTGACGTATAAGAACATCTGGTTTAAGTCGGACAGCGAGGCCGGAAAGTTCACCTCCAACCTGTACTCGTTCCCGACCACCTACGAGATCGACCAGAACGGTAACATTGTGGGAGAGCCGATCATGGGCGGCATCAACTCCGCCGAGCAGCGAGAGGCGCTCAACAAACTGATCGATCAGGCGCTCGCGAAGAGCGAGCAGTAGGTGCGAATGTGACAAAGGGACAGTCCCTTTGTCACATCATCGATGATAAGTGCGGGACGGTGCGCCACGTGGCGTGCCGTCCCGTTCGTTTTTGGGGCAGTACGTTACATTTCTCACTGGAGCAGGCCAAAAATGGGGATAGAGTAGGGCAAACGCGTCGAATACGAACGGCGGAGGAGAGCGGGCGGGGTGCCTGCGCAGGAGAGGTTGCCGTCCATGCTGGAGCTCAAAGGAATTTGCAAAAGGTACGTTACGCAGTCGTTTACGCAGGTGGCGCTCGACAACGTAAGCCTGGCTTTTCGCGATAACGAGTTCGTGGCCATTCTGGGTCCCTCAGGTTCGGGCAAGACCACGCTGCTCAACGTTATCGGCGGACTCGACCACTTTGACTCGGGCGATCTGCTGATCGACGGTATTTCGACCAAGGACTTTCACGATCGCGATTGGGATGCCTATCGCAACAACCGCATCGGCTTTGTGTTCCAGAGCTATAACCTCATTCCGCATCAGACCATTTTGGAAAACGTGGAGCTGGCGCTTACGCTCACGGGCGTGGGGCATGCCGAGCGTCGCCAGCGTGCGCGCGAGGCGTTGGAGAAAGTCGGCCTGGACGAGCACATTAACAAGCGTCCGAGCCAGCTTTCGGGCGGACAGATGCAGCGCGTGGCCAT
>DAWCEJ010000080.1:0-5244 GCA_052274955.1 Collinsella sp. | reverse complement strand
TTGCTTTGCCATTCTCTTTTCGGGGCAGACTCCGCACTGGAGTTTGCCCCGTTTTTTTGACAACGAAGCAAAGCCCCATCGTCCGATATGGCAGCTGCTTCTCGCGGGACAACGTAGTCATCGCGTTAATTGATTCGTATTAGGTTCGGTTTAAGGTCCGTAGGCGCACGCGCGGAGCGGACGGTAGAAGGCATTTGCGCCGCGCGTGCAAATAAGAATGCCCGTGGTTCGGAGTCCGGGCATTCAACAAAACCAGAAAACTAGGCCCCCGCGCTTTCGATCACTTACGCGGGATGCGTCGTTTCCTGTAACGATTGTATCCCGAATCGCCCGCCGATCCGAGATATATTGAAAACTCAAATACGCCGGACAATCCATCGGCCAGGTTCCGCTGGACGATGGATTGTGTGTAACTATCGAACAAATGTTTGCAAATATTGCGTTTACCAGGCGTGGGTGCATGCGCTCGCAGTAAAATGGCCATGTGACGCATCCGTGCGCGGGCGGCCGACGACTCGATCGGAGGTCCCCAAATGCTGAAATTCCTTAACGTGCTCGCCGCCCTCGCGGCGGTGGGCTCGTTCGTCATCGCGTTTTTTGACTCGTATGAGGTTCGGTTTAAGGTCCGTAGGCGCTCGCGCGGTGCGGACGGTAGAAGGCATTTGCGCCGCAACAAGCGCAAATAAGAATGCCCGGGGGTCGGATCCCGGGCATTTAACAAAAGCTGAAAACTAGGCCGCCCGCGCTCCTAAGTACTTACGCGGGATGCGTCGTTTCCTACAGACATTGTATCCCGAATCGCCCCGCCGATTCGGGACATTTTGAAAATGCAAATGCTGGCCTATGTCCGACCGGATAATGCAGTCTGGTTGCGTTGTCCGAGGTAGAAGCTCGCTAATCGGCTATTATTTGTTTAGACAACATGAGCTGTAAAGGAGTGACCGGCGATGGTGAAGGGCGCCAAACACATGAAGAGCGATAACGCCGCGGACAACGGCGGCTCAAGCCCGCAACTCAAGCCCAAACCCAAGCGTCGTCGCAAGCGGCTACCGCGTTGGGCCGACCGGCTCATCACCATCGTCATCATCCTTATTGGCGTGGGCCTTATGACCTGGCCGTGGATCTTGGACCGGCTCGAGGCCTCGGGCGTGTTCAACCAGATCAGCACCGTGTCCAGCACCGTGGACGCGCTTTCCGAAGAGGCGCGCGAGCGCATTCTGCTGCAGGCGCGCTCCTTTAACGAGCAGCTTGCCGGCGAGGCCACCGAACTTCCCGCCGACCAGATCGAGCCCTACGATCAGCAGCTTATCTTTGACCGCGACCCCATGATGAGTTGGGTCGAGATCCCCTCCATCGACGTGAGTATGCCCATCTACCACGGCACGAGCGAGGAAGTCCTTATGGCGGGTGTCGGCCACCTGGAGGGCACGAGCCTGCCGGTGGGCGGCACCTCGACGCATTGCGTGCTCACCGCGCACTCGGGCATGCGCAACCTGAGCATGTTCGACGACATTCACTCGCTGGAGCCCGGCGACCTGGTGCTGCTGCACACCATGAACAAGACGCTTGCCTACAAGATGGTCGACTCCGAGGTCGTGCTGCCCGAGGAGATGGAGTCGCTGACCATCGAGCCCGGCGCCGACAAGGTGACGCTCGTCACCTGCACGCCCTATGGCGTGAACGACCATCGCCTGCTGGTGCATTGCGTGCGCACCAAGTACAACAAGAAGGACGTCGACAAGCAAAAGTCGCTCGCCGGCCGCCACTGGGGCAAGCGCGAGTTCGCCGTGCTCATCGTGGTCGTGGCCATCCTGCTGTTGCTGCTGGACATCGTCATCCACACGATCCGCAAACGTCGCAAGGCCAAGGCCTCGGCATAGCCATTGTTCGGAACCACCACAATGGGGACAGGCACCTTTGTGGTGGTCGGGGCTTCCAAACCGTCCCAACATTCGATGAAAATCGCGATTTTGGCGAAAAACGTCGAATGTTGGGACGGTTTTGGTTGCGGGCGGGACGGTTTTCGCCGCAGGTCCGCCGGGTCGCGCCCTGCCCTCCCGCCGTCCTCGTTACGTTTTCGCTGCATTTGGGTAAAGCGCCTGCTCCAAGCCGGCGTTGCCCTGTATACTAGAGCGGTTTAACTGTTATGCGGAAGGGAGCGCCTATGGCACTCAGCGAGAAAGACGTGCGCGGCATCGCCGAGTACGCAAAGATCGCACTGACCGATGACGAGCTCACCCAGATGACGTCCTACATGAACGACGCCGTCCAGATGCTCGAGCCCGTCTTGCAATATGACTTGCCCGACGTGGAACCCACGTTCCATCCCATCGGAAGCCTGTCCAACGTGATGGGCGACGACCTGCGCGAGCCCGAGCGCGACCTGCCGCTCGACGTTGCGCTAGAAAACGCCGGCAGCGCGCGCGATCGCTACTTCCGCGTGCCGTCCATTTTGGGAGAGGGGGAGAGCGAGTAATGGCGCAGAGCTTCGATTCCCTTACCGCCGCCCAGATCGCCGCGGGCGTTGCCGCCGGCGACTTTACCGCTACCGAGGTGGCCCAGGCTTCCCTTGCCGCCATTGAGGCGCGCGAGGGCGGGGTCCAGGCATTCCTGCAGGTGTCGCCCGAGCTCGCGCTCGAGGCCGCCGCGCGCGTGGATGCCGACCGTGCCGCCGGAAAGCCGCTGCCCCCGCTCGCGGGCGTGCCGCTGGCCATCAAGGACAACATGAACCTCGTGGGCACGCGCACTACCTGCGCTTCCCGCATGCTTGGGGATTACCAGAGCGTCTACACCGCCACCTGCGTCCAGCGCATGCTCGACGCCGGCTGCCTGCCCATGGGCAAGGCCAACATGGACGAGTTCGCCTTTGGTAGCTCTACCGAGAGCTCTGCCTTCCACCGTACCAACAACCCCTGGGATACCGAGCGCGTGCCCGGCGGCTCCTCGGGCGGCTCCGCTGCCGCCGTCGCCGCGGGCGAGGTCGCGCTCTCGCTGGGCTCGGACACCGGCGGCTCCATCCGCCAGCCGGCGGCGCTCTGCGGCGTGGTGGGCCTTAAGCCCACGTATGGCGCCGTGAGCCGTTACGGCGTGGTGGCCTTTGGCTCTTCGCTCGATCAAGTGGGCCCCTTTGGCCGTACGGTCGAGGACGTCGCGTTGGCCATGAACGCGCTTACCGGCGCGGGCCACGATCCGTACGACTGCACCAGCCAGGACTGCGCCGTCGACTTTACCGAGCACCTCAACGACAGCATCGAGGGCAAGCGCGTGGGCATCATTCCCGCGTTTATGGAGGCCGAGGGTCTGACCCCCGAGGTCAAGGCCGCTGTTCAGCGCGCCGCCCAGGAGTTGCAGAACCAGGGTGCCGAGCTGGTCGAGGTCGACCTGCCGCACCTGGACGCCGCCATCGCCGCCTACTACGTCATCGGCCCGGCTGAGGCATTCTCCAACCTTGCCCGCTTCGACGGCATTCGTTATGGTTACCAGGAGGAGGGCTGCGCCAACCTGTCCGACCAGAGCTCGCTGTCGCGCGCCCATGGCTTTGGCGCCGAGGCCAAGCGCCGTCAGATGCTCGGCGCCTACCTGCTGAGCTCGGGCGTGTACGACAAGTACTACTACGCCGCACAGAAGGCCCGCACGCTCATCACGCAGGACTACGACGCCGCGTATGCCAAGGTGGACACGATCCTGATGCCCGCCTCGCCGCGCACGGCCTTTAAGTTTGGCGAGATCAGCGACCCCACGCAGATGTACCTGTCCGACCTGTACACCATTTCGCTCAACATATGCGGCAACGGCGGCATCTCGGTGCCGCTGGGCCTGGGCGAGGACAGCAAGCTGCCCGTTTCTGCCCAGCTGGTGGGACCCGCCTTTAAGGATCGTCAGCTGCTCACGTTTGCCCGCGCCCTGGAGCGCGGCTTTGCCGATACCGCCACGGGTGCGCCCGCGCTTTCCGTCGCGCCCGATTTTGCCGGGAAGGGAGGCGAGCTGTAATGAAGGAGCTTTCCGAGGTCCTGCAGGATTGGGAGGCCGTGATCGGCCTGGAGATCCACACCGAGCTCACCGCACTCGACACCAAGATGTTCTGTAACTGCAAGCTCAGCCACGATGACGAGCCCAACGCCAACGTGTGCCCGGTGTGCCTGGGTCTGCCCGGCGCCCTGCCGGTGCCCAACAAGCGCGCCATCGAGAGCATCGTCAAGGCAGGCCTCGCCACCAACTGCGAGATTCAGCGCCACTCGATGTTCTACCGCAAGCACTACTTCTATCCCGACATGGCCAAGAACTTCCAGACCACGCAGGGTCCGGTCGCCTTTGCCATGTACGGCCATCTGGACCTGGACGTGACCGGCCGCGGTGCCGCCGAGCGCCCCGACTGCGCGTTTGGCGAGGCCGAGGCTCAGAGCCTGGCGAGCGCCTCTGCCAACGCCGAGGGCCTGTCCACGTCCATGTCGTCGACCATGCGCGAGGGCAACCAGCGCGCCGGCCACCTGGCCAGCTACGACGCGTCCAACCTGCAGATGCCCGAGCGCCGCGAGGACGGCTCCTACACGGTGCCCATCCGCATCCTGCGCATCCACATGGAGGAGGACGCCGCCAAGATGGTGCACGTGGGCGGTGCCGAGGGCCGCATTACCGCCGCGGCCGAGTCGCTCGTCGACTACAACCGCTGCGGCACGCCGCTGATCGAGCTTGTTACCGAGCCCGACCTGCGCACGCCCGAGGAGGCTCGCCTGTTTATGGAGAAGCTCCGTCGCATCTTTGTGACGCTGGGCATCTCCGACTGCTCCATGGAGAAGGGCTCCATGCGCTGCGACGGCAACGTGTCGCTGCGTCGCCGCGGCGAGACCAAGCTGGGCACCAAGACCGAGCTCAAGAACCTCAACTCGTTCAAGAGCCTGCACGACGGCCTTGCCTACGAGATCTGCCGCCAGGCCGAGGTGCTCGAGGAGGGCGGCATCATCTATCAGGAGACCCGCCACTGGGAGCCCAGCCGCAAACGTACCGTGGTCATGCGTGTGAAGGAGACGGCCGACGACTATCGCCTGTTCCCCGATCCCGACTTGGCGCCGTTCGACTTGGACGACGAGTTTATCGCCCGCTGCCGTGGCGAGCTTCCCGAGCTGCCCGATGCCAAGCGCGCCCGCTTTGAGGCCGACTTTGGTATTAAGGCAGCCGATGCCGAGCAGATCGCCGGCGACCCCGAGTTTGCCGAGTTCTTTGAGGCCGCCGCTGCCGGTATGGCTG
>DAWCEJ010000079.1:0-2460 GCA_052274955.1 Collinsella sp. | reverse complement strand
GCGACCGAGGTGCACGACCACCCAGAGATCACTGAGTCGCTTGCAGGATCCTTGGCCCGAGACAAAGCCGAACACACCGAGACCGAGCGAGAAGTCGCCCAGCTCGAGGCCACCGAGGACGCGGTGCGCGAGCGTACCCGCGACTCACGCATCAAATTCACCGGCGCCATCGTCTGCATCGTCGCCGCAATCCTGGTGATCATCCTAGTCTGGCTGTTCGCGAGCAAGTAGTCATTGGGGACGTTCTTAAACGACTAGTCAAACAAGAACGTCCCCAACGACTAGCCCAATGACGAGAGTGGATAATCTCCCACTTTGAGCCCCCAAGCAGGCCAAAAACGGGAGATTATCCACTCTCATTCTGCAGGCACTCATTTAAGCACGTCCCCAATGAGTACCTGCCGATGCTTTGGCAAAGTCAGCGAAAACACCCCTAAGCGAGCAAGGTGACGTGAAAGAGGAGGGCATTGACCTTCTGGTCATGCCCGACGATTGAACGTCAGATTGCCGCTCTGGCGGGTGTGCAGCGTCGGCCGGTTACGTCGTTTGTAAAACGCCGTAACCTACTGAATGAGCATTGCGTCGCCGAAGCTGAAGAAGCGGTAGCGCTCCTCGATGGCGGCGGCATAGGCATCCATGATCTGGTCGCGGGTGGCAAGCGCGCTTACGAGCATCATGAGCGTGGAGCGCGGCACGTGGAAGTTCGTGATCAGCGCGTCAACCACGTGATAGGTCGAGCCGGGCATGAGGTAGAGCTGCGTCGTGGCGTTCTCGCGCACCACGATGTCACCGCGGCCGAGCGTGTCAGCGCCGTCCTCGCGGCCTTCAAAATAGCGCGCTGTCACGGCCGGATTGGACACCGGAGCATCGGCGTCAAAGGCGCTCTCGAGCGAGCGTACTGCGGTGGTGCCGACGGCGATCACGCGGTGCCCCTCGGCCTTCGCCTTATGCACGGCGTCGACAACCTCCTGTGACACGTGGTAGCGCTCGGTGTGCATGACGTGCTGCGTGGGGTCGTCCTCCTCCACCAGACGGAAGGTATCAATACCCACCTCGAGCTCGACGGCGGCAAACTTCGCGCCCTTGGCCTCGATAGCGGCCATGAGCTCGGGGGTAAAGTGCAGACCCGCCGTAGGAGCGGCAGCCGAGTGCTCCTCCTTCATGGCGTAGACGGTCTGGTACTTCTCGGGATCGCCCTCGTAATCGGTAATGTAGGGCGGCAGCGGCACGTGGCCGGCGGCGTGAATGGCCTCGTCGAGCGTGCGCGGCTCGCCGGCGGCATTGCAACCGGCTGGCTCGAAGCGCACCAGACGGCCGCCGCGGCTAGCGGTGACAAAGTCGACGACCTCGGCCGTCAGCACCACGGGAGCCCCTTCGGGCGCATGGGCGCCACCGGCGCGATACTCAATCTGAGCACCGGGCTTCAGACGCTTGCCCGGCTTGACCAGGCACTCCCAAACATGGCCGAGCGGATCCACGTCCTCGCGGCGCTTGAGCAGCAGCGTCTCGACCACGCCGCCCGAGCCCGTCTTGCGACCGATCAGACGGGCCGGCATCACACGCGTCTGGTTGATGACGAGCACGTCGCCCGGTTCGATATAGTCGATGATGTCACGGAAGATGCGGTGTTCAACGGTACCGCCGTGCTCCAGCGGCGTTCCCGCCTGGGAGCCTTTGCGGTCCACCACCAGCAGGCGGCAGGAGTCGCGAGGCTCGGCAGGAGCCTGGGCAATCAGTTCCTCAGGAAGGTTGTAGTCAAAATCATCGGTACGCATAGACACGTCGGATACTCCTTATATAGCTAAAGTCCGCTCTACATCCTAGCAGGCTGCCAGCTCAAAAGAACTACTTTTTGGACGCTTTGCGCTCGTCGCGGATGCGAGCGCGGTCCATGGCCGCCTCGACGGCCGAGAATCGGCAGCCGCAGTAATTCTGCCGATACATGCCCAGTTCACGCGAACGACGCGTGGCCTCGGGATAATACGGGCGAAAATCGCGAATCACCGGGGTGAGACCGCGGGCGGCAGCCAGACGCTCCAAAACATCATTGCAGGTATCGAACAGCTGATACGGCGAGACGGCGAGCGTCGTGCCCACAAACTCAAACCCGCGCTCCTGGGCCACGCGGCACGCCTCGGCCAAGCGCAGGGCATAGCACGCGCGACAGCGACGGGGTCGATCGGCGCCCAGCTGGGCCACGCCGGCCTCCCAGCGCTCGCGGTCCTCCCCCGCCTCGATGAGCTCGATGTCGCCATCGGCACACCACCGGCGTAGCTCGTCCAGGCGCCGCTGCCATTCATCGTGCGGCTGAATATTGGGGTTGGTCCAGCAAATCGTGGGTTCAAACCCCTCTTCGCGCAGCAAGCGAACCGGCTCAAGTGAGCACGGCGCACAGCAAGCGTGCAACAATAACGGCCTCATCGACATCTCCTCACCCGAAAAAGCGCACGCCAAAGGACG
>DAWCEJ010000078.1:0-6906 GCA_052274955.1 Collinsella sp. | reverse complement strand
GACGCTCGCCCAGCTCAAGGGCATCTTCTCCGGCCAGATCACCAACTGGAGGGAGGTCGGCGGCGACGACGCCACCATCGTCGTTCTCAACCGCAAGGCCGGCTCCGGCACTCGCGCCACCTTCGAGGCCGCCGTCTTTGGCGACGAGGCCGTCGACTTTAAGGGCGACGCCGAGCTCGACAAGTCCGGCGACGTCCAGACTCAGATGGGCAGCACCGACAACGCCATCTCCTACCTGGACTTCTCGCACTTCGATGACTCCAAGTTCAACGCCATCAAGGTCGAGGGCGTAGAGCCCAAGAGCGCAAACGTCACCGACGACTCCTTCAAGATCTGGGCGACCGAGCACATGTACTGCTCCAAGGACGCCGACGAGGCCACCAAGGCCTTCCTGGAGTTCATGCTCTCCGACGACGTCCAGGGCAAGCTCGTCGAGGAGCAGGGCTTCATCCCCGTCTCTGCCATGAAGGTCGTCAAGGACGCCAGCGGCAAGGTCTCTGCTAAATAAGTAATCGCCCCGGAAAGGTTTGCAATGGCAAAGCAACTGCCAAAGCGCGACCTTGAGAACGTGGGCCTGGGCGTCACGGGCGCGTGCGTAGCGCTCGTGACGTTTGTCGTTGCCGCGCTCATCTTTATGGTCGCCCAAAAGGGCCTCTCGGCTTTTTTCAAGGACGGCGTCTCGATCGTCGAGTTTTTTACCGGTACCAAGTGGGACCTGGCCAACACGGCCGAAAACGGCCTGCCCTACACTGGCGCCCTGCCCCTGATCGTCACCTCGTTTGCGGTCATGGTGCTCTCCACGCTCATCGCACTGCCCATCGCCATCGGCTCTGCCATCTTTGCGGTCGAGATTCAGCCTAAGTTTGGCTCCAAGGTTTTTCAGCCGCTCATTGAGCTTTTGACCGGTATTCCCTCGGTCGTCTTTGGCCTGATCGGTTTTCACGTGGTCGTCGGCCTTATGAAGAGCGTTTTCCACGTGAGCACAGGCCTAGGCATCTTGCCCGGCGCCATCGTGCTGGCCGTCATGATTCTGCCGACGATGACCACGCTTTCGGTCGATGGCCTGCGCGCCGTGCCCGATAGCTACCGCCAGGGTTCGCTCGCGCTGGGCTACACCCGCTGGCAGACCATCTGGCACGTGGTGCTCAAGTCCGCCATGCCGTCGCTCATGACCGCAGTCATCCTTGGCATGACCCGCGCCTTTGGCGAGACGCTCGCCGTGCGCATGGTCATTGGCGGCATCGAGGCCATGCCGACGTCACTGCTGTCGCCGGCGTCTACCATCACCACCACGCTCACCACGTCCATGGCGGTCTATGCCGAGGGCTCGGCCCAGGACGACGTCCTGTGGGCGCTCGGCCTGCTGCTGATGGGCATGAGCCTCATCTTTATCCTGATCATCCATCTCATTGGCCGCAAGGGGGCGAAGGCTCGTGGCTAGCACGCGCATCCATATCGACGAGGCGAGACTCGGGCGTGTCCAAAGGCAAGACCGTATCGCCACGGGCGTGCTGACGGCGATTGTCGCCATCGTCATGCTTATCGTCGTCTCCATGGTGGCCTACATCCTGTTCGAGGGTATCTCGACGCTGTTCCAGCCGGGCTTTCTCACGCAGCCCGCACGCGCCAACGGAACGCAGGGCGGCGTGCTCTACCAGCTGTTCGACTCGTTCTATCTGCTGCTGATCACCCTGATCATCTCGGTGCCCATCAGCCTGGGCGGCGCGGTCTTTTTGGTTGAGTACGCGCCCGATGGGCCTATTCGCGACATCGCCTCGACCGCCATCGAGACGCTGTCCTCGCTGCCCTCCATTGTCGTAGGCATGTTCGGCTTTCTGGTGTTCTCGGTGCAGCTGGGCTGGAAGTACTCCATCATCTCCGGCGCCGTCGCGCTCACCATGTTCAACATCCCCATCCTGGTGCGCGTGATTCAGCAGGCGCTCGAGGACGTGCCGCAGGCCCAGCGCGATGCATGCCTGGCCATGGGCCTCACTCGCTGGGAGGCCACACTGCACATCCTGATTCCCGAGGCCATGCCCGCCATCGTGACCGGCATCGTGCTTTCGGCCGGCCGCGTGTTTGGCGAGGCCGCGGCGCTGCTCTTTACCTCGGGCATGAGCTCGCCGGTTCGCCTGAACTTCTTGAGCTTTAACCTGTCGAGCCCCACCTGCGCCTGGAACGTGTTCCGTCCCGGCGAGTCGCTGGCCGTGCACATCTACAAGATCTATGGCGAGGGCAGCCCCGAGGCCCAGCAGATCGTCTGGGGCACTGCGGCACTGCTGATGATTTGCGTGCTGCTGTTTAACGTAGTCGCCCGTATCGTGGGCAAGCAACTGGCAAGGAGGATGACGGCCGAATGAGCGAGACGAATGCGACGCCCGCAACCGAGGCGGCATCGTCCGACACCCAGGACTTTTTGTCGAGCGTGGGGGAGAGCGAGAAACGTGTTCGCGTGAGCGGCAAGGCCGTGAGCGACGAGGTCGTGCTCTCCACCAAGGACGTCAACGTGTACTATGGCGACCACCATGCGCTGCACAATACGTCGCTCGACTTCCACAAGGGTGAGATCACGGCGCTCATCGGGCCTTCGGCTGCGGCAAGTCGACCTTCTTGCGCAGCCTCAACCTGATGAATCGCGAGATTCGCGGCTGCCGCGTGGAGGGCGAGATCAGCTACCGCGGACGCAACGTGAACACCAAGACCGAGAATACCTACGAGCTGCGCCGGTCCATTGGCATGGTGTTTCAGCAGCCCAACCCCTTCCGCAAGTCCATTCGAGACAACATCACGTTTGCGCCCAAGCGCCACGGCATCACCGACCGTGACGAGCTCGATCGCATGGTCGAGGAAAGCTTACGCGGCGCGGCGCTGTGGGACGAGGTCAAGGACAAGCTCGACAAGAGCGCCTACGCGCTTTCGGGCGGTCAACAGCAGCGCCTGTGCATCGCGCGCACGCTGGCGCTCAACCCCGACGTGATTCTTTTTGACGAGCCCTGCTCGGCGCTCGACCCCATCTCGACGCTGGCGATTGAGGACCTCATGTCATCGATCGTTGCCGACCGCGCCATCGTCATCGTGACGCACAACATGGAGCAGGCGTCGCGCGTGTCCAATCGCACAGCGTTCTTCTACATGGGCGATATGGTCGAGTACGACGAGACTGACGAGATTTTCCAACGGCCCAAGGATAAGCGGCTGAATGATTACCTCACCGGCATGTTCTCCTAGTCCGGGACATGCTTGAGGCCCGCGGCGGCCACGGTCGCCACGGGACTGATTGGAGAGGCGGGTCATCTCTTGCGGGAGATGGCCCGCCTTTTTGTGTCGTGTGCTGGTGCGCTTGCCCAAAACCACCACGAAGGCGCCCGTCCCCTTTGTGGTGGTTTTCGCTATCATGGAGAACGTTGAATTTCTACGAAGGAGCAGGGCATATGGCGATTCTTTTGGGATGCGATTCCGTCAGCCTAGAGTTTCCCACCAAGCATATTTTCGATAGCGTGACGCTCGGCGTGGGCGAGGGCGACCGCATTGGTATTGTCGGTAAAAACGGCGACGGCAAGTCGACGCTGCTGAGCGTGCTCGCCGGCACGCTGGAGCCCGATGACGGACGCGTGACGCACCGCCGCGGCATCACGATCGGTCTACTCGGCCAAAAGGACCAGCTTGTCGATACCGATACCGTGCATCATGCCGTTGTGGGTGACGCCCCCGAGTACGAGTGGGCGTCGAGCCCCCGTACGCGCCAGATCCTCGCCGGCCTCATTAGCGATGTGCCCTGGGAGGGCACGGTGGGCGAGCTTTCGGGCGGCCAGCGCCGTCGTGTGGACCTCGCGCGCCTGCTGATCGGCGACTACGACGTGCTCATGCTCGATGAGCCCACCAACCACCTGGACATGCGCACCATCAACTGGCTCGCGCGTCACTTAAAGGCCCGCTGGCAGCGCGGCCAGGGCGCCATGCTCGTGGTCACGCACGACCGCTGGTTCTTGGATGAGGTCTGCACCAGCATGTGGGAGGTCCACGACGGCCAGGTCGACCCCTTCGAGGGCGGCTACTCCGCATACATCCTGCAGCGCGTGGAGCGCGACCGCATGGCCGCCGTTACCGAGGAGCGCCGCCGCAATATGGCGCGCAAGGAGCTCGCGTGGCTGAGTCGTGGCGCACAGGCCCGTTCCACCAAGCCCAAGTTTCGCGTGGATGCCGCTCGCGAGCTCATCGCCGACGTTCCGCCCGTGCGTGATGAGCTGGAGCTCAAGCGCCTGGCCGTGAGCCGCCTGGGCAAGCAGGTTATCGACGTGGTCGACGTGGACGCCGGCTATGCGGATACCGATGGCGCGCCCAAGCAGGTACTCTCCGACGTGACCTGGCTCATTGGTGCGGGCGACCGCTATGGTCTTTTGGGCGAGAACGGCGCCGGCAAGTCGACACTGCTCGACGTGATTCAGGGCAAGATCGCGCCCCTGCGCGGCCGTGTAAAGATTGGCCAGACGGTGCGCTTTGGCGTGCTGTCGCAGCAGCTCGAGGAGCTCGAGCCCTACATGGGCGACACGATCCGCGAGGTGCTCAGCAACTATAAGAAGTACTACGTCATCGACGGCAAGGAGACTTCGCCCGAGAAGCTTTGCGAGCGCCTGGGCTTTACGACGCAGCAGCTCTGGAGCCGCATCGGCGACCTTTCGGGCGGCCAGCGCCGTCGCCTGTCGCTGCTGCTGACGATCCTGGACGAGCCCAACGTGCTCATCCTGGACGAGCCCGGCAACGACCTGGATACCGATATGCTCGCGATTGTCGAGGACCTGCTCGACGGCTGGCCCGGCACGCTGATCCTGGTGACGCACGACCGCTTCTTGATGGAGCGCGTGACCGACCAGCAGTGGGCGCTGCTCGACGGCCACCTGACGCATATGCCCGGCGGCGTCGACCAGTACCTGCGCCTGTGCAACGCCACCGCCGGGGGCGAGCCCGTGGGCGCGCCGAGCGCCAAGACCGGTACGTTCGACACCGGTGCGGCGGCGGTTGCGGCCGAGAAGCCCAAGTCTAGCGGTCAGCCCAACGGCCTTTCCAACGCCGAGCGTCAGAAGCTCCGCCGCGAGGTGAGTTCGCTCGAGCGCAAGATGGAGACGCAGCGCGCCCGCGTGGAGGAGGCCGAGGCCGCGATGGCCCAGGTCGACCCCACCAACTACACGGCGCTCGGCGAGCAGCAGGCAAAGATCGATGAGGCCCACGCCGCCATGGACGAGCTGGAGATGGCGTGGCTCGAGGCGAGCGAAAAACTTGAGAGCGAGGAGTAGGTGAGGATGATCAAAGCTGCGTTTTTCGATATCGACGGCACGCTGCTGAGCTTTAAGACCCACCGGATTCCGGCGTCGGCGCAGCAGGTGCTCGACAGCTTTCACGAGCAGGGGATCGCGTGCGTGATCGCCACGGGGCGTCCAACCTACCAGATGCCGGATTGGCTGTTCGACCTGGGCTGGGATGCGTACATTACGCTCTCGGGCCAGCACTGCTTTGATGCCGAGGGCGTCTACCGCAGTTGCGCCATTCATCCCGATGATGTGGCTGCGATCGTGCGCCAAGTGGGCGAGGGGCGTTATGACTCGCTGTGCATGCAGGGCGAGAACTCGTTTGTGAACCGCCTATCCAAACGCGTGGTGGCTGCGGCCGATAACGCGGGCATTTTCTATCACGAAGAGCCGTTTGAGCATGCTTTCGATGCGCCGGTCTACCAGTTCTGCGCTTTTGTGGACCCGGCTGACCAGGGCATTGTGAATGAGGCTCTGTCGCATTCGACAACCACGCGCTGGCGCGATCTGTTCTGCGACATTATTCCGGCCGACGGCGGCAAGGACCTGGGCGTGGCGGCGACGCTCGAGCGCCTGGGTATCGACGCGAGCGAGGCGATTGCCTTTGGTGACGGCGAGAACGATCTGTCGATGTTCTCGGCCGTGGGCACAAGCGTGGCCATGGGCAACGCGCAGGAGACCGTGAAGACCGCCGCGACCTACGTAACGACCGCCGTAGACGACGACGGCATTTTCAACGCCGCCAAACACTTTGGCCTGCTATAGCTACGGATTCGGCACTTGGGGACGTTCCTTTTGCGCCGGCAGTCGGGGGCACTCCTTGCGGGGCGTGTCCCCGCTTTGTTTTCGTCCCGTGCGTTTTGTGAAACACGGTTAACTTTTTAGACAACGTAGTAAGACATAGGCAACTTTTGCGGTAAAGTAAATCAAGCAAAAGTATCCAAAGGCTAACTAGAAGCCATCGCGAAAGGCGGCCCATGGCCCTGCGTGAATCCGGAGAAGACTATCTCGAATCGATCTACGTTCTGTCGGAACGTCAGGGCACCGTGCGCTCGATCGACGTTGCGGAGTACCTCGGCGTAACCAAGGCGAGCGTTTCCAAGGCCATGGCGACGCTGGAAAGCAACGGCTATGTCGAAATGGGCAAACGCGACGTGCATCTGACGGAACGCGGTCTTGAGGTTGCCCGTCAAATGTGGGAGCGCCACTGCTTTTTTGTAGGTCTGCTAGAGGACGCAGGCGTAACGCCCGAGGTTGCCTCGCAAGAGGGCTGTCACATGGAGCACTGCCTGAGCGAGGAGAGTTTCGAGAAGCTAAGGTCGATGCTGAGGCGGGAAGATGTAGCGGGTCCAAAAACAGAAGCCTAACTGACCCACAGTAGCGCGGAGTTCACGCAAAGCGCGAACCAGCGACCGGGACCAGCGGCCCTTTCGGCCAAGTCCATTTCAGCAAAGGAACCCCGCCAGCAAGCGATGCCCAAGAACCGCCAGCTGTGTCAATGCAGGCCGGGGCCGGGCTTGGTTTTGAAAACACTCCGCAGCGCGAGGCCCGCCTTTCCGTTGCTCCGCAGGAGCAGGAAAGACGGGCCTCATGCGCGAGGACG
>DAWCEJ010000077.1:0-5596 GCA_052274955.1 Collinsella sp. | reverse complement strand
GCCGTGGGCATCACGCCGCAGATGCTTCCCGTCATCGTGACCACGAGCCTGTCGCAGGGCGCCAAGGACCTCGCCCGCCGCCAGGTTATCGTCAAGGAGCTGCCGGCGATCCAAAACCTCGGCGCGATGGACGTCCTGTGCTGCGACAAGACCGGCACCCTCACCGAAGCCCGCATCGTGCTCGAGCGCTACCTCAACACCGACGGCAACGAGGATGTGCGCGTGCTGCGCCATGCGTTTTTGAGCAGCTTCTTCCAGACCGGCCTCAAAAACCTTATCGACCTGGCCGTCATCGACCGTGCCGATGTGACGCCCTCGACCGTCGTGCCCGATTCTATGCTGGGCCAGAGCCTGCGCGACCGCTATACCAAGGTCGACGAGGTGCCCTTCGATTTCTCGCGCCGTCGCCTGAGCGTCGTTGTCGCCGACGCCCAGGGCAAAACCCAGATGGTCACCAAGGGGGCTGCCGAGGAAATGCTCGAGATCTGCTCCTTTGTCGAGGTCGACGGCGCCGCCCAGCCGTTCACCGAAGATAAGCTCGCCCAGATTCGCAAGCAGGTCGCCGGGCTCAACGCCGAGGGCCTGCGCGTGATTGCCGTGGCGCAGAAGACCAATCCGCGCTGCGTGGGCGAATTTGGCATCGCTGACGAGTGCGACATGGTGCTGATGGGCTTTTTGGCCTTCCTCGATCCGCCCAAAGCAAGTGCCACGGGCGCCGTCGCCACCCTCGAGGCCAAGGGCGTCGCCGTTAAGGTCCTGACCGGCGATAACGACCGTGTCGCCGCCACCATCTGCGAGCAGATCGGTATCGACGCGAGCAACGTCTTGCTGGGCTCCGAGATCGATGCGCTCGACGATGCCGAGCTTGCCGAGCGCGCCGAGCACACCCACCTCTTCGCCAAGCTCTCGCCACTGCAGAAGGCGCGCCTGGTGCGCGTCATGCGCGAGCTGCTCGACCACACTGTGGGCTTTATGGGCGACGGCAGCAACGACGCCGCCGCCATGCGTGCGAGCGACTGCGGCATCTCGGTCGATTCGGCCGTCGACATCGCCAAGGAATCCGCCGACATCATCTTGCTCCAGAAAGACCTGGGCGTGCTCGAGCGCGGCATCATCGAAGGCCGCCGCACCTACGGCAACCTGCTCAAGTACCTCAAGACCACGGTGAGCTCCAACTTTGGCAACGTGCTATCCGTGACCGTCGCGAGCCTGTTCTTGCCATTCTTGCCCATGAGCGCTCTGCAGTTGGTGCTGCTGTCGCTGGTCTACGAGATCGTGTGCATCGCGCTGCCGTGGGACACCGTCGATGACGCCTGGACTGCCCGTCCGCGCGCCTGGGATGCCGCGTCCATTAAGGGCTTTATGCTCGAGTTGGGTCCCGTGAGCTCACTGTTTGATATCGTGACTTTCGCCGCGCTCTTCTTTGTGGTGTGCCCCGCCGCCGTGGGCGCAAGCTGGGCAGAGCTTGCCGCTATAGGCGACGTCGCAGGCATGGCGGCCTTTACGGCGCTCTTCCAGAGCGGTTGGTTTGTCGAGTCCATGTGGTCGCAGACGCTCGTGGTCCACATGCTGCGCTCCCCGCGCCTGCCACGCCCGCGCGACCACGCCGCGCCCGCGCTGTGCCTCCTCACCGTGCTGGGCCTGGTGCTCGTCACCTGGCTACCGGCAAGCCCCATCGCCGATGCGCTGGGTCTCATGCCGCTGCCGCCAATCTTCTTCGCGCTGCTCATCGGCATTGTCGCCGCCTACATCGCGCTCACCCAACTGGCCAAGCGCCGCTACATCGCCCGCCACGGCGAGCTGCTGTAACGCACGAGTTGTTACGCTCGACCCATCAGGCGGTCAAAAAGTCCCGCCTCACTGTCCCCTTTGTGGTGGTTTTGGTGCGCTACGAGGCATTGGTCAGGCGGCTCCAGAGTTCGTCAATATCGATTTGGTCGCCGCCGCTCAGATAACCGGTGCGAATAAAAGACTCACTATAGATATAGATGTCATGCGCGCTGTCGCCATCATCTTCGGTGTCGTAGGCCGAAATCACGTAACGGCTGCCGTCGAGCGCCTTGACCAGCCAATACACGGAATCGTCGATTGTGCACTTCTCCTGCACTATCGCCGCATCGCCGATTGCGCCGGTGAGCGCACGATTGCCCGTCGTATAGCCGCCCACCGAGAGCAAAATCGCCACGCTATCGTCTCCGCCGCCCGGCTCAAGTTCCTCGTACTCGGACTCCGAAAGCGGTATCGCGCTGTTCGCAAGTTCGTCCACGTCATCCGAAATCTTAGAAAAGGTAAAAGCGAAAAGTCCCGCGTCATCGGCGGCACCGTAGCCCACGCTCTCGCCTTGCCACTCATAGTTTTGATGCTTGAGCAGGCGCACCAGGTCGGCGCCGTCCAAGTTGATCGCAGCATAGACCGTCACGTTGGCGTTGTCGTCTACACAGGCGGCGTCCGCCGTGGTCGCCTTCTTGGCACCGCCCGCGCCGCCCAATCCGCCCGAGCAGCCAGCCAGCGCACAAGCCAGCGCACCCGCGCCTGCCACAAAGGCCGCACGGTTCATCGTCACTTCATTCATCATGTTCGTTCCTCGCTATGGTATTGGCCACGTCGCACCTAGCCGAGCGCGCGTCCAGTCTTTTCCTGCCAAAATTCGTCTATCGTCGGAGCACCGCCGCCCTGGGTAAACCTACCGGTCTTGATAGCCTCCTCGGTAATGAGATCCAAGCGGTAGTCACCGTTTTCCATCGGGCTCGCCATGGCAACGTGCCGCGCCATGTTGGAACCGTATACGCACGCGATCCATGAGCCCGAAGTAATCTGCGCCCGGTCCTCGACCGGCACAGAAAAGCCCGCGATAACATCCTCGCAGCTCGAATAGCCCGAAAGTTGCAGCGTGAACATCACGGTGCTTCCGGTGCCGCCCTTGTCGAGCTTTCCGATTTCGTCCTCGCCGAGCCATT
The DNA here is from genome assembly GCA_052274955.1 of Collinsella sp. Taxonomy (GTDB): domain Bacteria; phylum Actinomycetota; class Coriobacteriia; order Coriobacteriales; family Coriobacteriaceae; genus Collinsella. The sequence goes on along the minus strand of DAWCEJ010000077.1, from coordinate 2,639 downwards.
CGGTCGCGCCGTCCTTGCTGATATTGCAGACGCTGAGCACATGTCCCGCCTCGTCCTCGTACATCTCGAGCGCGTCTTGCCAGGTATAGCCCTGCTGCGAGGCAAACTCCTGCAACTGCCAGCCCTTAAGCTCGAGGAGCGCCGCGATGCTGATGTTGCGGTGCGCATCCCAGCAATCATCCGACCACGTATCGAACGCATCCGCCGAGCCGCTGTCCGCGTCGCCGGAATCGCCCGACGTCGCACCCGCGTCCATCTTGTCCTTTACCGGGCGGTCGTCGTTAAAACCCGTCGCATCCTGCGTCCGCTGTCCGCCGCACCCCACAAGCGTCAGCAGCGCCGTTCCCGCCGCCGCGACAAATGCCGTGCGCGAAAGTACCGTCTCCCTCATCATTGTTCCTTTCCCGTTCTTTATCACCATGCCGAGAAACACATCCGGCATCGATTCACACATAACCCGCCTCACGCTATTGACGAGGCAGCTCCGTCCAGCCAAAACCGGGTTCAAAACCATCGCGTGTACCGATCACATCGCCCGAACCGTTGACCCAGGCCTGGTCGGCCATCACCGAGACCTCGACATCGGTGCCGTCGGGTCTGGCGTAATGGTTGACCCCGCGAATGGCATCGGAATACGAGGCGGCGCCCGTCCCCACGCCCGCGCTGGAAAAATTGGCGGCGCTGGCAGCCATATTCGCGGCGTGCTGACGGTCGCTGCGATCGAACCACGCCTGCTGGTAGCTGTCGAACGCCGCCTGTTGCGAGGCATGCATCTGTTGCCAGGCTGCAAACTGCTGTTGCTGCTGGGCAATGTTCATCTGCGTGCGTTGGCGCTGCTCAAGCACCATCTGTTGCTTTTGAGCTGACGCCTCGCGTGCAATCGCCGGATTGAGCCGCAGAGTCGACGCCATTGATGCAAGCGCCGTGGAGGCCGCCTCGTCCAGGCGACCTTCTGGCGCAACCAAACAGAAGCTGTCCCTGATACGCCACTGCAGCAGGTCGGCCGCACCCAGCTCGAACGACGCTCCGTCCGGGCAACCGCCTCGACCCGTGGGCTGTTCTTGCGCGACGCCCCGTCCCGCCGCTGCCGCCGCCTTGCGCTCGCGCAGGCGCTTGCCCAAAACACCGCCGATCAGCCCACTCGAAAGGCTCGCGCCCAGCAGCGCCTCGGCCCCCGCGGCAACACCTTTGCCCATAGAACCCGCGACGCCTCCGATTGAAAACATATAGCCCTCGACTTTGGCCGCCACCGCGAGCTCGGTGGGCACCGGAGCGCCCGTGAGCCGATATCGACGCATGCGGCACTCATAGACCACATCACTCGGTTCCATCGAAAAGCCCTGGATTGCAAAGTCGTTTGCCGCCTCGCGCTTTACGCGGGCACGCTCGCGCTCGATATCGACCGCCGCGCTCGATGGGTACGGTTGCTCGGCAACAACCTCTGCCCGCGCGCCCAGCCGTGCTGCACAGGCCTGAGCCAGCTCGTCGCAAGCTGCCTCCACGTGCACAAACACCTTGCGTTCGGTTTGCGTGGGGATACGCTTGGCAACGGCGCCCGCATCCACGTAGCAGAGCTCGGAGCGGTACATAATCCGCTCACCCATCGGACCCGCCGCCGTCACGCCAACCGAAATCGGGCAGTCGAAACTGCCGCTGCGCTCAAGATGCGCTTCTTCGATATGCCAGCCCCGCGGCAGCACCACCTGCGCGAGTGCCTGGCCGCCAGAGGTATCGTATGCGGCATGAAGCTCAAGGTCACCGATGTGAGGCGCATCCGTCGTGGCTGCGTCACGAGACGACGCGACGCCGGCAGTCTCCACCGGCGCATCGGCCGGCGCGTCCACACTCGGGTCGCCGCCTTCGTCCGCATCGTCATCGGCAGTCGCCCCATCTGTAGCCCCCACGGCGCCCGAGTAGCCCACAACGCCCTCAAGTCTGACGCCGCACCCCGGGCAAAATCGCACCGGCACGCCGGCGACCCGAGGCAGCTGCGCCCCGCACGCCGGGCAGAATCTCAAGTCACTCATCCCGTACATCCCTAATTTCGTTAGCTGTTTTTGATTGCGGCAAGCTGCCGCCATAACTCATCGGCACCGTTAAGTCGATACGCCGTCTTATCGAGCACGATGTTTTTGCCCTCAAGTTCTACCGATTGCTCCGAGCCATCCGCATAGACAAAGACGAGCGTTCGGCCGGCATCGCTCGTCCGCTCATCCACCGCATCCCCCACGGTGCAGCCATCGAGCGCGGCAAAAGTCGATGCGACCAGTTCGGCATCGTCGGTCTCATAGGCCGTCCGCGCCTCCCCGTCCTCGATAAGCTTGACCGCCACCGGAACGACAGCGCAATCGTTGAGCGACACTTGCGCGGCAGTCTTTCCCTGAGCGCCATGGTCGCCGGCAACGTAAACTCGCATGAGTGTCACCGCCGCGGCAAAGACCACCACGGCGATAAGCGCGCCCGCAATTTTATTAGACGCGCAACCCCGAGACGCCATAGGTGCACCCCCTCCGTTCTGCTCTGCTCAGCATCACATTCATATGCCTTTGAGCACCAAAACGGCAGGTGACAAATGTCTCATATTCATATTTTTGCAGGTAAAAAACCACCACAAAGGTGCCTGTCCCCTTTGTGGTGGT
>DAWCEJ010000076.1:0-1414 GCA_052274955.1 Collinsella sp. | reverse complement strand
GAGTACGACGCTGCCGACTCCCAGATTGGCCAGGACGTAACGTACAGCCTCTATGGCACTATCGCCGAGAACTACGATAAGTACGACGAATATTTCTACGAGTTCTCTGACCAGATCTCCAAGGGCTTGACGCTGCAGTCGGGCGCTAAGGTCTATCTGTACAATACCGTGAGCGAGGCAAAAGCGGATTTGGCCCATAAGAGTGGTCAGGATATCACGAACAGCTTTACCCAGAGTGGCGAAACGGTCGATAGCGCGACCAACGCCAAGACGACAACGTGGACCTGCCAAAACCTGAAGGGTGTCCGCGGAATCACTAAACAGTCCTGCATCGTTGTTTCTTATACGGCACAGATTAACAAGGACGCTTTTGTTGCTGGTGCTAAGAGTAACGACAATACCGTGATACTTAACTACTCCAACAATCCCATGAATAAGGATAGCAAGGGACAGACTCCGCCCGACACGGTCAAGGATTACACTTACGGCCTCAGGATCAATAAGGTCGACTTGGGTACCGAGACGAAACTTCCAAATGCTCAGTTCACCATTACGACCAATGGAGACGAGAAAAACGAAAAAGAAAAATATGTCGATGATAAGGGCAATTTGAGCACCACCGAGGTCATTCTTACGACGAACAGCGATGGTGTCATTACGCTTACCGGTCTCGATGCTGGCGTCTATACCGTCAAGGAGGTTTCTGCTCCCGATGGTTATACCGCAGTCGATCCCTTCACCTTTGAGATCAAGCCGACCATGACCGACGATGGCCCGGCCGCTGGCCTCACCACCGTCACTGGTGAGCTTAAAACCAGCCAGGAAACCAAGGTCATCGCTGGCCTCGCCGATGGGACTGCTGGTGATAATAAGCTCGATTTCAAAGAAGGCACCCTCACCAACGACGACGGCACCCTCAACATCACCGTCGGCAATACCAAACAGATCAACCTCCCGCTGACCGGCCTCAACGGCGTGACCTTCACTTGGATCGCTGGTGGTGCGGTGCTGTGCATTGGCGTGGCGCATCTTATTCGTAGCCGTAAGCGCGACGAGGGTTCTGAGGAGTAATCGTTCGTCTCGACCGTCAACACGAGACATGAAAAAGTGGGGCACCCGATCGAATGTGATCGGGTGCCCCACTTCGTTGGTACAAAGTAACCTGTCCCCCTTGCACCACCACAAAGGTGCCTGGCCCCTTTGTGGTGATTTTGCCAGCTTAAGCGGTGGGGAGTCCCGGCATGTTGGCGGGCTGCTGCGGCTTGAGGTGCGCGTTGCGCCAGATGATCTGGATGATGTAGCCGAGCGTGAAGACGAAGACTACGCCGCTGATGAAGTTGCCTACGAGAGGGATTGCCGTGAGCACGCCCGCGATTATGCCGCCGACGGCTACCATGGCGTAGCGGTTCTGGCT
>DAWCEJ010000075.1:0-2066 GCA_052274955.1 Collinsella sp. | reverse complement strand
CGTCTGGTGAGTATGGCCCGCGACGAGAAGATTCCGGCCGATACCGTTGCCGCCGTCTCCGCGGTACACATCATCGCGCCGTCGGTCTTCTTCGCCCGCTGCGCCGCCCTCGACGAGGCCCGCAAGAACGATGCCGAGACCTTTGACAACCTGGCTACCGCCTATGCCCGCGCCGCGCATATCTCCAAGCCTGAGCTGGGCGCGGAGTACGACCGCAGCCTGATGGGCGAGGCCGAGCTCGCGCTCGCCGATGCCTCCGAGGCTGCCCAGACCGCTGTCGATGCCGCCCTTGTTGCCGAGGATTACCCCGCCGCATTTTCCGCGCTTGCCGCTCTGCGCGCACCCATCGACCGCTTCTTCGACGAGGTTATGGTCATGGACAAGGACGAACAGCTTCGCGATAATCGCCTTAAGCTGCTCAACCGCTTCGAGGCCGTGTTCTCCGGCATCGCTAACATCGGTGAGCTTGCCCGCAAAAAGTAAGCTAGCCTGCGCGTAAGCGCAAAAGGAGCCCCGCATGGATTGCCCGGTCACCGCTCGTCCCACCGTTATCGTTATCTCCGACTCGCTCGGTGATACCGCTTGTGAGGTGGTGCTTGCGGCGTCCGGGCAATTTGATGAAGGGGCTTTTCATCTCTTGCGCCTGCCCAAGGTGACCTCGGTGGAGCAGGTTAAATCGTTTGTGGGATCGCGTGTCGATGCAGACCATCGCGATATCGCCGTGTTCCACACCATTGTCGATCCGGCGCTTCGCGCTCGCGTGCTCGATTACCTTGGCATGCTGCATATCCGTTCGGTTGACCTGATTGGTCCGACGCTCGCCGTGCTGTCGTCGCTTATCGGCGTTGCGCCCAAGGGCGTGGCTGGCGTGATTCATAAGACCGATGACCGCTATTTCCATCGCATCGAGGCTATGGAGTATTTCGTTGAGCACGATGACGGACGCGGCTGCGACGACCTTTCGGGGGCCGATATCGTGCTGCTGGGCGTATCCCGCACGTCCAAGACGCCGCTGTCGATGTATTTGGCCTATCAGGGTTACAAGGTTGCCAACGTCCCTCTGGCGCATGGCATGGAGCCGCCCAAGTCGATTTACGAGGTCGACCCGATGCGCCTGTTCGGCCTGATTTCGACCGTCGATGTGATTTCCGAAATTCGCGATAGCCGCTTGGGCGATGACTACGCTCGTGCCGTTGCCGGCTCCTATGCCGAGCCCGAGAGCGTGCGCGGCGAGCTTGAGGAAGCTCGTGCCCTCATGAAGCGCTTAGGCTGCTTTGTTGTGCGTACCGACGGCAAAGCCATCGAGGAAAGCGCTGCCGAGATCATTGCTCACCTCGAAGAGATTCAAGAGGCAAGAGCCCGCCGTGCCGCCCGCCGCGCTCAACAAAAGTAGCTCACTTGGGACAAGGTTGTTTGGGTAGCTAATTTGGGACGGGGCTCTTTTAGCTAACCAAAGAGAATACTTGGAAATAATGCTGATAAATGGTAAAGCGATTTAGCAAAAACATCGCATCCGACCTGCACTTTCCTTGTAGTGGTATCTTCATAAGGTAACCACCTTTACCTACCGTTTACCGCCTGTTTTAGCACGTTTACCAAACCGCGTATCCTCTGCTCAAGCCCGTTCATATCCCGCCGTATAGTTCCCTCACGGCCCGCATCCGGCGGGTCGATTCGTTACCACGGTCGTGCGCGAGAGCGCATGGAAGGGGAAGTATCGTGAGCGATTGCAAGAGGGTTTACCGTTTTGGAACCGATGCCCAGGGCATTTGTGTCACCGAGGGCGACAAGTCCATGAACTTTGTGCTTGGCGGCAAAGGCGCGAACCTTGCCGAGATGAGCCGCATCGGCCTGCCGGTTCCCGGTGGCTTTACCATTACCTGCCAGACTTGCGTTGAGTACTCCGGCGCCGGCAACGTATGGCCGGAGGGCGCGCTCGACGAGATCGTTGCCGCCGAGGTCGACCTCGAGGCCCGCTGCGGCAAGAAGCTCGGCGATGCCTCCGATCCGCTGCTCGTGTCGGTCCGCTCGGGCGCTCCGTTCTCCATGCCCGGCATGATGGCCAC
>DAWCEJ010000074.1:0-4495 GCA_052274955.1 Collinsella sp. | reverse complement strand
CCGGTACCGTGCGTGTGAGCGGTGGCGATGCCGCCGCGGCCAGCGCCGCCATCGACGTCGTCGCCCGCCCGCAGGCAACGCTCGACCTGCATATTGCCCTGGACTCCCCCGTTGCCGGCGAGGGTGTCGTGGGCTCCGTGCTACGCGTGTGCTCCCACGAGTACGCCATCGTCAACGTGACCTGCACGCAGACGCTCGACGATAGCTGGATCGCGCTCGACGACACCGGCCTGTTCCTGGACGAGGGTGCGCGCGTCAACGTGCAGCACACCGTCCTGGGTGCCGGCGCCAGCGCCACCGGCCTTGCCGGCGACCTGCTGGGCAATACCGCCAAGGTCACCATCGATACCGATTACCTGGGCGCCCGCGAGCAGGTGCGCGACTTTAACTACGAGCTGCGCCACCGCGGTCGCAAAACCGAGTGCGAGATCGACGCCAACGGCGTACTGACCGGCACGTCAAAGAAGGTCTATCGCGGCACCATCGACCTCGTGCACGGCTGCAAGGGTGCAACCGGCACCGAGCGCGAGACGGTGCTTTTGGCCAACAAGGGCGTCGACAACAAGACCGTCCCCGTCATCCTGTGCGACGAGGACGACGTCGCCGGCAACCACGGCGCCACCATCGGTCACGTCCGCGACGAGCAGCTGTTCTACCTGGCCTGCCGCGGCCTTGACCAAAACGCCGCCGAGGACCTGTTCATCCGCGCCAAGCTGGAGGACGCCGCGCTTTCCGCCACCGACGAGCGCACCCGCGCCGCCGTCGTCCGCCTGGGCAACAACCTGATCGACAACTTTGAAGAGGAGCTCGCATGATCGACACCGAGCACGTTAAATGCGATACCTGCACTGCCCCCGAGCCCATGGAGCTCGACGCCAGCGACGAGGCTTCGCGCGGCTGGCCCACCGTGGACATCGAGACCAACCCCTACAAGGGCCAGTTCCCGCTGTTCCAGCAGCACCCCGAGATCGCCTTCCTCGATAGCGCCGCCACCGCGCAACGCCCTGCCTGTGTGCTCGACGCCGAGCGCAACTTCTATCAGCGCATGAACGCCAACCCCCTGCGCGGCCTGTACTCGCTGTCCGTCGAGGCCACCGAGGCTATCGCGAAGGTGCGCCAGCAGATCGCCGACCTCATCGGCGCCCCCAACGCCAACGAGGTCGTCTTCACCCGCAACACGAGCGAATCGCTCAACCTGGTCGCCAAGAGCTTTGCGCCCACAGTGCTCGAACCGGGTGACGAGGTCGTCATCACCATCATGGAGCACCACTCCAATCTGATTCCGTGGCAGCAGGTCTGCCGCGAGACCGGCGCCAAGCTCGTCTACCTCTACCCCACCAAGACCGGCCAGCTCACCACCGAGGAGGTTCTTGCCAAGGTGGGTCCCAAGACCAAGATCCTGGCCGTGGGACAGGTCTCCAACGTGCTGGGCGTCGAGAACCCGGTCAAGAACCTTGGCAAGCTCGTGCACAAGTACGGCGGCTACCTGGTCGTCGACGGCGCGCAGTCGCTGCCGCACATGCCGGTCGATGTGACCGACCTGGGCGCCGACTTCTTTGCCTTTAGCGCGCACAAGGCCATGGGCCCCATGGGCATCGGCGTGCTGTGGGGCAAGATGGACCTGCTCAACGCCATGCCGCCCATGCTCACCGGCGGCGAGATGATCGATTCGGTCACCGAGCAGGACGCTGTCTGGGCTCCCGTCCCCGAGAAGTTCGAGGCGGGTACGCAGGACGCCGCCGGCATCTTCGCCACGGGTGCGGCACTCGACTACCTGGTCAACACGGTGGGTTACGAGAACATCCAGGCCCGCGAGCAGGCACTCGTCCACTATCTGATGGGCGAACTCATGCAGCTCGACTTTGTCCAGATCATCGGCTCCATCTATTGGGATAACCACCACGGCGTCGTGAGCTTTAACGTCAAGGGCATCCACCCGCACGACGTCGCGAGCATCATGGACATGGACGGCGTCTGTATCCGCGCCGGCCACCACTGCGCGCAGCCGCTGCTCACCTGGCTGGGCGTCGAGAATCTTGCCTGCTGCCGCGCCAGCGTGGCCTTCTACAACGACAAGGCCGACATCGACAAGTTCATCGCCGGCCTGCATCACGTTTGGAGCACGTTCAATGGGTAATCTGTACACCTCCACCACGTTTATGGAGCACAACTCGCACCCCGACTATAAGTACGAGATGGATGCCCCCACGCACGAGCACGACGGCATCAACCCCAGCTGCGGTGACGAACTCACCTTGCAGCTGCGTGTCGAGAACGATGTAATCGAGGAGGCCTCGTTTACCGGGCACGGCTGCGCCATCAGCCAGGCCAGCGCCGACATCATGGCCGACCTCATCACCGGTGAGACGGTCGAGGAGGCGCGTCGTCTGGCAGAGCTTTTCCTCGCCATGATCCGCGGCGAGGAACTCTCCGAGGAGGACCTGGAAGACCTGGACGAGGCCTCCCAGCTCCAGGACATCTCGCACATGCCCGCCCGCGTCAAGTGCGCCGAGCTCGCCTGGCGCACCCTCGACGGCATGCTCACGGGACAAAATAATCAGTAGTATTTGTCCCAAATCTTAAGAATTTTGTTGGCCGAATCGCTTGACAAGAGTGGTTCGGCCATTTTCTATTCCGAGCCCTCAGCCTGAGCATTCACCCGCGCATAAGCGCGCACGATACGAGAGACGGTACTCTTGCTGATTCCCGTATACCGTTCGATCTCGCGCACCGTGTAGCCGACATCGTGCAGGGCGAAAATGATTCCATCTCGCCGCGAGGGCGCTACGGTCTTGAGTTCGTTGAGCGGCACGCCCAGGCGCTTCGCCATCTTGTCGGCAAACGCACGCCGCTCCCACTCTGTCTCATCCATATCGTGAATCACCGGATCGGAACCATCGGGCATCGACAGAGAATAATCCAGAAACCCCTTGGCAGACTCAAAGAGCTCAAGCACACAAGAAGGGTCCGAAAATCCCCTCGTCGTATCGTTGTCATACGCTCTCAGATACTCGGCAAAGCTGCTCCAGGGATAACGCTCGATCAGGGCGATACCCGCCTCCTGGGGATTAGCGTGAACATAGCGAATGGCAGCCATTAGATAACGGTCGGTATCGAGCGAGCGCCGGTCAAAACGGTTCTGGAACAGATGACCCGTGCGCCCCGTGCGCTTATTGAACCGCCGCGCGTACGTCAAAAGCAGCCGGTGCATCGCCGCGCTCATCGCGTCCTCGTAATCTGCAAGCACCAGATGCACGTGATTGCCCATAAGGCACCAGGCGATAACCGTCACGCCCGCCTCGCGGCAGCACTCGCGCATCAGCTCCAAAAACTCCCACCGGTCTTCATCGCCCTCAAAGATGAGCTGCTTGCCCACACCGCGGGCACAGACATGGTAAAAGCCGGTAACCGTTCTCCAAACGCGCTGCATGGCGCTCCCTTCGCCGGGATCTGATTGCCATCCAATACAGCACGATTGAAGCGTGCCATCAAAACATTCACGCAAAACAATACACTCGCGCGGCCAAAGGCAGTAAACGGGCGGCGAACGGCACCGTTGCAACAGGTCAACCCCTGCAACGCTTACAAGAGCTGACCAAAAGCTTGCCCAAGACGAACCCCCTCTACGGAAGTTCGCAACCACAGAACATATAGTTAAACCGTTTCAATTAAAACTTCCGGACTTCTCGCTACGAAAACTGAGCCGTTCGCCGAATATTCCGTGCATTTCGCGGTATTATAGGGGCTGCATGTCATGTCCCTTTCGAAGGGTCGCCCGGCAATCGCCAGCCACGACCCCCAGACGGGACGCCAACACGATAGAGAGGAGAGGCATGCAGTACTCACAGGAAGTGGAGAACATGTGCCCCGTTGCCAAGGGTGCATACCACGGCCCCGCACCCATCCCCGAGGAGGGCAAGTGGGTCCAGGCTAAGGAGATTTCCGACATCTCCGGTCTTACGCATGGTGTGGGTTGGTGCGCACCTCAGCAGGGCGCCTGCAAGCTCACGCTGAACGTCAAGGACGGCATCATCGAGGAGGCCCTCGTTGAGACCATCGGCTGCTCGGGCATGACCCACTCTGCTGCCATGGCTTCCGAGATCCTTCCCGGTAAGACCATCCTCGAGGCCCTCAACACCGACCTCGTCTGCGACGCCATCAACGTTGCTATGCGCGAGATCTTCCTGCAGATCGTTTACGGCCGCAGCCAGACCGCGTTCTCCGAGGGCGGCCTGCCCGTGGGCGCCTCCCTCGACGACCTCGGCAAGGGCCTTCGCTCTCAGGTCGGCACCATGTTCGGCACCAAGGCCAAGGGCGCTCGTTACCTTGAGCTCGCTCAGGGCTACGTCACCCGCATGGCTCTCAACGACAAGAACGAGATCATCGCATTCGAGTTCCTGAACCTCGGCAAGTTCACCGACGCCGTCAAGGCCGGCAAGACCCCCGAGGAGGCCATCGCTGGCGCTATGGGCCACTATGGTCAGTGGGAGAACGC
>DAWCEJ010000073.1:0-4065 GCA_052274955.1 Collinsella sp. | reverse complement strand
TCGCGTTGGCGGCGCCCAGCTCAATGCCCTTCTTAAGGCGCTCGGTGTTGGTGACGAACAGGTCGTCGCCCACCAGCTGCACCTTGTTGCCAATGCGACGGGTGAGCTCAACCCAGCCGTCCCAGTCCTCCTCGGCCATGCCGTCCTCGATGGAGATGATGGGATAGGTGTCGACGAGCTTTTCCCAGTAATCAACCATCTGGGCGCTCGTGTACTCCACGCCCTCGCCCTTGAGCTCGTACATGCCGGTCTCGGCGTTGTAGAACTCGGTCGAGGCCGGGTCCATGGCGTACATGAAGTCGACGCCGGGCTTAAAGCCGGCCTTCTCCACGGCCTTGGTGATGTACTCGAACGGCTCGGCATTGGTCTTGAGGTTGGGCGCAAAGCCGCCCTCGTCGCCCACGCCGCCGCCCAGGCCGGCCTCGTGCAGCACGCCCTTGAGGGTGTGGTAGACCTCGGCGCACCAACGCAGGCCCTCGGCAAAGCTCGGGGCGCCCACCGGCATGATCATGAACTCCTGGAAGTCAACGTTATTGTCGGCATGGACGCCACCGTTGAGGATATTCATCATAGGCGTGGGCAGCAGGTGGGCGTTGACGCCGCCCAGGTACTGGTACAGCGACAGGCCCGCCGACTCGGCAGCGGCGCGGGCGACGGCCAGCGACACGCCCAGGATGGCGTTGGCACCGAGCTTGGTCTTGTTGGGGGTACCGTCCGCGGCAATCAGCGCGGCATCGACGGCGCGCTGGTCGAAGGCGTCGAGGCCCACGACGGCGTTAGCGCACTCGTTATTGACGTGCTCGACGGCCTGCGAAACGCCCTTGCCCAGATAGCGGCCCTTGTCGCCGTCGCGCAGCTCACCTGCCTCAAAGGCGCCGGTCGAAGCACCCGAAGGCACCATTGCGCGGCCAAAGCTGCCGTCCTCGAGCACGACCTCGACCTCGACGGTGGGATTGCCGCGGCTGTCGAGCACCTCGCGACCGTAGACGTCCAAAATATCGCTCATGTTGTCTCCCTCTCACTTGGAAACGGGTTGAATGCTTGGCGACACGGCTTGCACGCTACAGCGGCGCGCAGGTTCATAAGTTAGCCTTATCGCACTTTTTGCATTATGCCCTAAGTTAGCCAAGGGATACAATCTTTTTAAAAATAATAGGGGCGATGGGACAAGTCCGTCCCGTCGCCCCCGCAGTCTTACTCCTCTGCCTTTGCGGCATCCCAGAGGTCATTGAGGCCGTGGGTCGAAAGCTCGGCCAGATCCACGTGGGCGTCGGCCGCCATCTGCTCCATCGCGGCCCAGCGGCGGCGGAACTTTGCCGTACTGGCACGCAGGGCGCTCTCGGCGTCAATTCCCTCCTTGCGCGCAACGTTGACCAGGGCAAAGAGCAGGTCGCCAAACTCCATCTCGCGCTCGGGAGAACCGGGAGCCTCGGCCTCAAACTCGGCACGCTCCTCGGCAACCTCGTCCCACACGTCCTGGACCGTCTCCCACTCAACGCCCACGGCAGCCGCCTTGCGCGACACCTTCTGCGCCTGCATCAGCGCCGGCAGGTGCGTGGGCACACCGTCGAGCAGACCCTCGGGTGCGGCCCCGACTGCCGCCACGGCCTGGTCTTTGGCGGCCTTCTCGGCAAGCTTGACCTCGTCCCAAATCTTGAGCACCTCGTCGGAGTTGTCGGCATCCGCATCGCCAAACACGTGCGGGTGACGACGGATGAGCTTGGCGTCGATATCGCGCGCCACATCGGCCAGCGAAAACTCGCCGGCATCCGCCGCAATCTGCGCATGCAGTACGACCTGCATGAGCACGTCGCCCAATTCCTCGCGCAGGTGTGCCGCGTCGTCGGCCTCGATGCAGTCGAGCGCCTCGTAGGCTTCCTCGATCATGTTCTTGCCAATGCTGCGGTGCGTCTGCTCGCGGTCCCACGGGCAGCCGTCGGGCTGACGCAGGCGCCAGATGGTCTGCACCAGATGCTGCAGCTCGGCCGACGCGTCTACCAGCGTGGACAGGTCGCGCGAGCCCTCGGCATTTTGCTGAGCCAGCTGCTCTGCCATGGTTATTCCTCCTCCAGGATCACGTGACGGAACGCGCCGTCCTCGTAGATGCCATAGCTGTGCGTACCGTCCTTGGGAATGCTCACGCTGCCGGGGTTGAAGAGCCACAGGCCCGGGTGCGCCTCGCTTGCCTCGTTAACCTTGATGTGCGTGTGGCCGTAGACGAGCGCGGAGCCCTCGGGCAGCGCGGGCGCGTGATCAACGCTGTTATGCATGCCAGCGCCAAAGACGTGGCCATGCGTCAGGAACAGCTCGCGGCCGGTCTCGTCGAACAGCGTGGCGTAGTCGGCCATGACGGGGAAGTCGAGGACCATCTGGTCGACCTCGGCGTCGCAGTTGCCGCGCACCGCGATGATGCGGTCGGCCAGGGCGTTGAGCAGCGGAATCACACGCTTGGGGGCATAGTCGCGCGGCAGGTCGTTGCGCGGGCCGTGGTAGAGCAGGTCGCCCAGCAGAACGATGCGGTCGGGCTGCTCGGATTCGATAGCGGCGACCAGGCGCTCGGTCCAGTATGCCGAGCCGTGGATGTCGGAGGCGATGAGGTATTTCATGGGTGGTCCTTTCGGTGGGGTTAATTGGATTGGCGCGGCACGTCACTCGCCCGCATCACTCAAATCGCAGCGCCGCGCTCTGAGCCGCCTGCATCACGCGCTGGAGCGGCGCGTTGTGCTCGCGGGCAAGACGGGCACAATCCTCGTACTCGGGTGCCGCGCGCTCGCTGCCGTCGGGCAGGGTGGCTACTTTGACGGCCACCTCGCCCCAAGGCGTCGCTACCTGCTCAAAACGACGCGGCAGGCAGACGCGTTCCATCACCTGGCGACGAACGGCGTTGGTCGTGGTCTCCAAAAAGATAATCGTCTGTAGGCGCTCGATATCCTCGTGCGAGCAGATCACCTGCAGCTGCCAGCCGGGGCGACCTTTTTTGCAGTAGAGAGGCAGCCAGTGCACCTCGCGCGCACCTGCCTCGCGCAGGCGGTCGGCGGCATAGGCGAGTACCTCGGGCGATGCATCGTCGATGTCGCACTCCAGCTTGACGATGGTTTCGGGCGCATCGGTCTCGCGGGACAGCGGAGATGTACTTCCACGTTGCATACGGTCCGGATCCTTTCCGCACGGGCTCGTTTTGTTCACCCAAACGCTAGCACATCGGACGTGGCACAGGCGTGACTTTCGTCCGTCGCCGCCCTCGCCCCTATCCAAACATGTACATCAGCCTCCAAACATGTCATTTTTTGCAGCTTTCGGAGGCTGACGTACACGTTTTGGAGCGGGGCCGCACACGATCAGAATTGCGCCTGCACTCCGTCCGCCATAAAGTTCGCTGCACTCAACAATTTTGGACTTTCTACGCAGTTCATCGGCTAAAAAATTACCCTCGGCATACTTACCTGCTGCACGATGTTACTCTAGTTGCATTTGGCTAACTAATCGGCTGCCGAGGACCCCGCCCGACACCGTTACGGCATCGGAGGTTTCATGTTCGAGAAGCGGCTCTTCTCCCTGGTTCCGCAGGCAACGCCCTACATTGTGGCGAGCGTCCTGTTTAAATGGATCGCGCTCATGGCAAACATCACGGTGATGTGGGTGCTTGCGCGCATCTTGGGCGGCATCGTCACGGACGGTCTTTCCGCCGCGCTCGCCGTCGATGCCCTCGCACAGGCGGCCTTGCCGCTCGCCGGCGCCATCATCGTGCGCGCCGCCGCCATCTACCTGGCCCAACGCGCCGGCGACAAGGCCGCATTCGAGGCCGTCCGCCGCGTGCGCTCGCTCGTCTACGATAAGCTCACCGCACTCGGCCCCTCCTACACCGAGACCGTCCCCACCGCCGAGGCCGTCCAGACCAGCGTCGAGGGCGCCACGCAACTCCAGGTATACTTTGGCGGCTATCTGCCGCAGCTCTTTTTTGCCGGCCTGGCACCCATCACGCTGTTCGTGCTGCTCGTAGGCCAAGCGGGACTTCCCGCCGCGCTGCTGCTCGTATGCGTCCCGGTCATCCCCATCTCCATCATG
>DAWCEJ010000072.1:0-3629 GCA_052274955.1 Collinsella sp. | reverse complement strand
AGGAGTAGGAGTAGGAGTAGAAGTAGGAGTAGGAGAGCCGCCCTCGCCGCCACTGCCGTCGCCGCCGGTCGCACCATCGCCTCCGGTCGCACCGTTGCCGCCGGTCGTATCGCCACCCGTGGTCTCGGTCGTTGTGGTAGTCGTCGTTGTTGTGGTGGTCCCCTCCTTGTTTTCGTCTCCCTCGTTTTCCGACTTCCTGGCGTTGCTGGTGCCGTAGAACTTCCAGACGTTATTGTTCTTGTACGTGGGAGCCGTGCCGGTCGGGAATTCCTCGCGCCCGGTGCCCGCAAGAACCGTGTTCATAAACTTCTTAAAGACGGGCAGGTTGGTGCTGTCGCCCAGCAGATCCATGCCGTACTTTTGGATGGGAATCTCGCCTGCGGAATAACCGGTCCACAGGGCGCATGCCAGCTGCGGCGTGTAGCCGCAGAACCAAAGGTTGGTGGTGTTGTCGGTGGTGCCCGTCTTGCCGGCATAGGGCTGGTTGACGCTCAGCGCGCCGGCGGCACCCGTGCCGCTGCCCTGCATGACGCCAGTCAGGACGTCGGTCACTGCCGCGGCCTCGCCGGTGGAGAGCACCTGCGAGGGGTTATCGGTGTGCTGGTACAGTACCGAGCCAGTTCGCGAATCAATCTCGGTGATGGCGATCGGCTGGCGATAGTAACCGCCGTTGGCAAACGTGGCATAGGCCGCGGCCATCTCGAGCGGCGAGATGGAGCCGGTACCGAGCGTCATGACGGGAACATCCTCGATATTGTCCTTAGAAGGATCGATGCCGAGCTTTTTGACGAGGGACATGATCTTGTTGTTGCCGATAGCCTCTGCAACCTGGATATAGCCGGTGTTGGAGGAGTATGCCGTCGCCTGCTTGAGCGTAATGGTGCCGTAGCTTTGGTTGGCGTAGTTTTGCACCTTGGTCGTGGTGCCCTTGGCTGTAAGAGGCGAGTTGCAATTGAGGGTGACGTTGGGGTTCATGCCGTTTTGGATGGCAGTGGCCAGCGTAAAGGCCTTAAACGTGGAGCCCACGGGACGCTTGGCCGTGGCGTGGTTCACGTGGTTCTCGTCGGCGTTATAGTCATAGCCGCCCACCATGCACTTGATGTAGCCGGTCTTGGGGTCGACGGCGACCATGCCCATGTCCAGGCCGTCGAGCGAAAGCGTGTCGAGCTGGGCGCGCACGGCCTCCTCGGCAGTCTGCTGCATGGTCGGGTCGATGGTGGTTTTGACGGTTAGGCCGCCCTTAAACAGCACGTCGGTGGAGAACTCCTGCTCCAGCAGCTGCTTAACATAGGCGACAAAGTAGGGCTGCGAATACACGTCGACGCCACTGCCCGAAATCTCAGTTACGTTGAGGGTGATGGGCTCTGCCTGCGCGGCGTCGTGCTCCTTTTGGGTGATGTGGCCCAGGCGCAGCATGTTATCGAGAACCTTGTTGCGGCGAGACAGTGCCAGATCGGGATTGACCGTGGGGTCGTACTGCGAAGGCGAGTTGGGAAGGCCGATGAGCAGCGCGGCCTCGCTCAGGGTGAGGTCGGCGGCGCTCTTGGACAGATAGGTCTCGGCTGCGGCCTCGATGCCGTAGGCACCGTGGCCGTAATAGATGGTGTTGAGGTACATCATGAGGATCTCGTCCTTGGAGTACATCTCCTCCATCTTGATGGCGATATAGGCCTCGCGGACCTTACGCTCGATGGTCGAATCGAACTGCTCCTCTTGCAGGATGGTGTTACGCACCAGCTGTTGGGTGATGGTCGAGGCACCCTCATGGCCACCGGAAAGGGTCGCCACTGCTGCGCGAGCAATGCCCCACAGGTCGATGCCGCCATGCTCGTAGAAGCGCTCGTCCTCGACGTCGACGGTGCCCTGCAACACGTACGGGGAGACCTGGTCCTTGGTGATGGACTTGCGGTTTTGCGTGTAGAAGCTCGCGATCTTGTTGCCGTTGCAATCGACGATCTCGGTGGGTTCACTCACCAGATAGGCGTTGGCGTCGGTATAGTCGGGCAGATCGGACAGCCAACGATTGACGTTGCCGATCATGCCAATCCCAAACGCTACGCCCGCGATGAGCAAAAGGCCCAAGAACGAGAGCAGGATCATGGGCAGGGCATGCGTCTTGGAACGACTGCGCCCCTGTCGTTGGCGAGGACCCATATATTGACCTCCAGGTATGTCGTGCCGGGCGGCGGGTGCGCCGCTGGGGCAGGATGGACATAAGTTATTACACGATAAACCAAACGAGGCGCGCGAGGCCTCGTGTATGCTGGATGACGGTTTTTTTCAGAGTGAATGCATACCTTGTTGGTAAGGAGTTTGCCGATGGCGATTCGGACGACGGGGCCGAGTGGACAATGCGATAACGAGCCGGGGGCTGCCGAGGCGGCGCTGCCCGAGCTGCTGGCGCCTGCCGGCGGACTCGATCAGATGCTCGCGGCGATTGCAGCGGGTGCCGATGCCGTCTATGCGGGCCTGGGCGGGTTTAACGCCCGCGTGAGCGCACACGGCTTTACCGACGACGAGTTCGCCCGCGGCTGCGTCGTGGCGCATGCGCACGGCGTGCGTGTATACGTGACCCTCAACGTGTTTGTGTTCGACGACGAGTTGGCCGACGCGGTGGCACTGGGGGCACGCGCGCAAGAGTTGGGTGCCGACGCCTTGATCGTGGCGGATGCCGGTCTGGCCTGCGCGTTGCGCGCGGCGATTCCCGGGGTCGAGATTCACCTGTCCACGCAGGCGGGCGTTCATAGCGAAGGCGCCGTGCGCCTGGCTGCCGATGAGCTCGGGGTCGAGCGCGTGACGACCGCCCGCGAGCTGGCGGTCGACGAGATTGCCGCCCTGTGTGCTACCGGCGTGCCTATCGAGGTGTTCTGCCACGGCGCGATTTGCATTGGATATTCGGGCGCCTGCGAGTTTTCGGCCCTGCGGCGTGGACGATCGGCGATGCGTGGCGACTGTACGCAGCCGTGTCGCTTGGCGTACGACCTGGTGGACGAGGCGGGGGAGAGCGTCACTTCAGTGGAGGGCGATCGTCTGCTATGCCCGCGCGACTATCTGGGCATTGCGCACCTGCCCGAGCTTGTTGGGGCCGGGGTGGCGTCGCTCAAGATCGAGGGGCGCATGAAAAACCCCGACTACGTGTTCAACGTGGTGCGGGTGTGGCGTCGTGCACTCGATATGCTGCGCGATGGCGCGTGGGATGCCGCTGCCGTGTCGGCGCTCGAGCGCGAGTTGGGCAGGTCGTTCAACCGCGGGTTTACCGATGCGTATCTGCGGGGGCGATCGGGTGCTGAGCTCATGAGCTTTGAGCGCGCGATTAACCAGGGCGTGCGCGTGGGCCACTTGGTGACGGTGGGTCACGAAGAGGTGACCGTCGAACTCGATGCCGCCGTGGCCGCAGGTGACACGCTCGAGATCCGGTTCTATCCGGGTGCCGATGCACGCCCCGATGTGCCCAAGCGCTGGCCCCAGGTGCCCTGCCCGGTGGATGCAGCAGCGGGGGAGCGCGTTGTCGTGCACTGCAAGCGCAAGGTGGATGCGGGATGCGAGGTGTACCTGATTCGCAGCGCCGGCGTGTTGGAGCAGACGGCGACGGCGCTGGGGCACATGCGGGTCGAGGCGGACGCGGTCGT
>DAWCEJ010000071.1:0-8377 GCA_052274955.1 Collinsella sp. | reverse complement strand
TCAAAGTCGTTACCGGGCAGGATGGCGTTGAGCACAATGCCCACCAGCGAGCCCACGGCAAGGCCCGAAAGCGAAATCGTCACGCCGCCCAGCTCCAGCACGATGGCGCCGGTGGTACTGTAGGCAATGCCGAGCGAAAGCACGAGCACCAGAGCCGCCACCAGCACGTTGCGGTTGTTCTGGAAATCAACCTGGTTCTCGATGAGGTTACGTACACCAACGGCGCTGATCATGCCGTAGAGCACGAGCGACACACCGCCGATAACGCACGCCGGCATGGCGGCAATCACCGCAGCAAACTTGGGGCAGAACGAAAGCACAATGGCACAGCAGGCGGCAATGCGAATCACGCGCGGGTCGAACACGCGCGTCAGGGCAAGCACACCGGTGTTCTCACCATACGTCGTATTGGCAGGAGCGCCAAAGAGCGATGCCAAGATAGTCGCCAGGCCATCGCCGAGCAGGGTACGGTGCAGACCGGGATCGGCAATGTAATTGCGTTCGCAGGTAGAGCCAATGGCGGAAATATCTCCAATGTGCTCAATCATGGTCGCAAAGGCCAGTGGCATGATGGTGATAATGGCCGTCGTGGCAAGACTGCTATCGAACTGCGGTCCAAAGAGCGCAAACACGGTGTTGTCCCACACGACGGGCAAGCCAACCCAGGGGGCGGCTGCGACGCCAGAGAAGTCGACCTCGCCCAGCGCGGCCGCAACGGCATAGCTCACCACAACGCCCAGCAGAATCGGCACGATCTTGACCATGCCGCGGCCCCAAATGTTGCAGATGATGATCACGGCAACGGCAATAGCAGCAACAAACCAGTTGGTCTGGCAGTTAGCAATGGCAGAGCTTGCCAGGATCAAGCCGATGGAAATGACGATGGGGCCAGTCACCACCGGCGGGAAGAAACGCATGACACGCTTGGCGCCAAAGGCGCGGAACAGGGCCGCAAGCACCGGATAGAGCAGGCCGGCACAAGCTACGCCCAGGCAAGCGTAGGGCAAAAGCTCAGCCTCGCCGTTGGGCGCAATGGCGGCATAACCCGCGATAAAGGCAAACGAGGAGCCCAGGAACGCGGGCACCTTACCGCGCGATAGAAAATGAAACAGCAGCGTGCCGATGCCGGCGAACAGAAGCGTCGCCGAAACGGAAAGGCCGGTGAGCACGGGCACGAGCACCGTGGCTCCGAACATCGCAAACATGTGTTGCAAACCCAACACAAACATGCGCGGGCGGCCGAGCGACGATGCATCGTAGATGACATCGGTAACGGCGGGCGTCGAAGACTGGGACATGGAAGTCCTTTCGAATGGAAGGGCGATCAGGCATATCGGATAACCTGCCCGAACGATACGATCCGAACCATTGTACGTGATACGCCATGTCTCGCACGCGCCGTCACCTGCAAACGGTAGCGTTACTTCCAAACGCGCTCGGAAATGCGCTTGACCAGCGCGATCTTTGCCCACTGCTCGTCCTCGGTCAGCTTATTGCCAATCTCGCAGCTGGCAAAGCCGCACTGGGGCGACAGATACAGGTTCTCGAGCGGCACATACTTTGCGGCCTCGCGGATGCGCTCGACGATAACATCCTCGTTCTCGAGCTCTGCCGCTTTGGTGGTCACCAAGCCCAGCACGACCTTCTTGCCGGGAGCAACGTACTTGAGCGGCTCAAAACCACCGGCGCGGGGCGTGTCGAACTCCAGATAGAACGCGTCAACGTCCTCATGCGCAAACAGGTACGGCGCGATGGGGTCGTAGCCGCCCTCAAAAGCGTAGGTGGAGTGGTAGTTGCCGCGGCATACATGCGTGTTGATAACCAGATCGTCGGGCTTGCCCTCGATGGCGGCATTGTTGAGCGCCACGCCCAGCTCGCTTACCTTTTGCAGGTCGACCGGGCTCATGCCGGTTTTGGCAACAAAATCGGTATCGCAGTAGATGCCCCAGGTGCAGCCATCAAACTGGATGTTGCGGCAGCCCGCGGCATACAGGTCAGCAATCACGGTGCGGTATGCTGCGGCAATGGCATCGACGAGCTCTTCGTCGGTCTTGTAGACGGCGTGCAGACTCTCCTGCTGGCCATCGCAGCGGTCGAGTGTGACTTCGGAGAACGTCTGGATCGGCGCCGGAATGGTCTGGCGCGCGACCTGGCCCTCTCCCTCGAGCGACTTGATAAATTTGAAGTGCTCAACGAACGGATGATTCTCGCCGCTAATGGGACCGGTTACCACGGCGGTGTCGGCGGTAGTCTCCTCATCGTGGAACATGTAGCCCGTGCGCGAGGCGCGGCGCTCAATGCCGTTGAGGCCCCACATAAAATCGAGGTGCCAGTAGCTGCGGCGGAACTCGCCATCGGTAATCACCTGCAGGCCGGCAGCCTTCTGCTTGGCCACTAAGTCGCGGATGGCCTCGTCCTCGACGGCCTTAAGGCCGGAAGCGTCGAGTTTACCCGCGACATAGGCGGCACGGGCGTCCTTTACAGCCTGTGGACGAAGAAAACTGCCGACGATATCGGCACGAAACGGCGCGTTCGGTTGAATCGAAGTGCTCATAGATATCTCCCTTTGCATTGGTTGCTTTACTGGGACAGAGTATGAGCGCTCATATGGACATCGTAAAATATATGTTTATAACAGTTTGATATAGATGCTTCCTATATCAGTTTGGACTGCCATAAAGAGATTTGACCCGTGCAGAACGCAGCAGTCTAGATGTGCTGACGAATCGCTTCGATATAGGCCTGCCCGTAGCGCGTAAGTGTCGTGTTCTTGCGCGTGATGATGCCGATCTCCATGTACTCGTCTACATCGAGCGGAATGGAGATAATGCCGGGGCCGTTAAGTTCATGGCTGATCACGCCCGAACAAACCGTGTAGCCGTTAAGGCCCATGGCCAGATTGAACAACGTCGCACGGTCGCGCACGCGGATATTCTTGCGACGCTCAAAGGTCGAGGTCAGTTCCTCGGAATAATAAAACGAGTTATAGCTGCCCTGCTCATAGGACAGGAACGGGTAGTCCTCGAGATCTTCGAGCGTCACGCTGGCGTGGTCCGCCAGCGGATGGTCGGAGCACACAAAGACATGCGGCGTGGCGCAGAAGAGCCCCTCGAATACGAGCTCGTTGGCCGCCAGCATGCGCTCGATGACCTCGCGATTGTGCTCCGACAGATACAGGATGCCGAGCTCGCTTTTCATATGCGCGACGTCCTCGATAATCTCGTGGGTCTGCTCCTCGCGCAGGGTAAAGTCGTAGCGCGCGGCATCGAACTCGCGGATCACATCGACAAATGCATTAACGGCAAAGGAATAATGCTGGCAGCTCACACTAAAGTGCGGCACCTGCTCGGACGTGCCTTTGTACTTGCCCTCGAGCAGGTCGGCCTGGTCGAGCACCTGGCGCGCGTAGCCCAAGAAGGTCTCGCCTTCCTCGGACACAATGACGCCCTTGTTGGTGCGCTCAAAGATGTGTACACCCATCTCGTTTTCGAGATCGCGAATTGACGCGGTAATCGAAGGCTGCGACACAAAGAGCCGGCGCGAGGCCTCGGTGATGCTGCCGCATTCGGCAACTTTGACGACATATCTGAGCTGCTGGAGCTTCATGGCTTTCTCCCTAGACGTTCGTGACGTCGAAACCCGTCGCGTCCATCTGACGCATAAACGACGGCATCTCCCCCGTCGCGGCGCAGGCGGCAATCTGATGCAGAGCCCCGGCAACCGCATCATCTGCCGCAGCGCCGATATGCCAGCGCGCGGCAGCCGTGACGGCCTCGTTGGCATTGGCGACTGCAACGGAATTGGGAACGGCATCGATCATGGGCAAATCGTTATCGGAATCGCCGAATACGGCCACCTCGTCGGGCGTCAGGCCCAAAGCGCGCGCCAGCTCCAGCGCAGCACAGCCCTTGTCCCAGCCGGTCGGAAGAACGTCGAACAGGCGCACGCGGTTGTTGGGAAACACGAGCGAGAGCTCCGGCACCTCGGCGGCAACACGCTCGCGCAGCTCGGCGAGCTCCTCGCGCGAACGGGCACTCCAGATATTCGCCTTGTATACCGGGGCATCGTCAACGACAGGGCGACAGGGAGCCTCTTCGCCCTTGAGCCACGCGTTGCCGCCTGACTCCATGGCGTGACGCACACGCTCGGGATCGCTTGTCACGCAATAGGCGTCGTTGTCCCAAAAGTCATCACCCAGACGGTAGACCTTCAAATAGGTATCGTCGGTCTCTTGCTCCAGGTAGTCGGCCAGGCGCATAAGGGCATCGTTATCAGTTGCGCGCGAGGCAACCGCCTCGCCATCGACAAACATCACCTGGCCGTTGCAAAACGCACCGGTCGAGAAGCACTCGGAGCGATTGCGGAACATCCAGCTCATCGCGGACGGCTGGCGACCCGAAACCGGGCCAAAATGCAGGCCCGCCGCCTGCATGGCATGAATGCCCTCGATGGCGCAGTCGCTGGCGCCATCGTGTCCAGCAGGAATCAGCGTATCGTCCATATCGGTCAGCACAAGTTTGATCATAAGGTCCCCTCGGTCATTCTTTATCCCGTCTATTGTAACGACCTGCCAATAAGGGACAGGTTTATCTTGGCAGGTTTTATCTGGGAAAATGCAGCGCCCCTGTTGCCACCTGCCAAAATAAACCTGTCCCATATTGGCAGGTGCGCTAGTATAGGGAACAACAGATTCGATGCGGGAGTGCCGGCGGTGCAAACCACAAGGCTGAGAGGGCATAGGGCCCAATCCTTTGAACCTGTCAGTTAATGCTGGCGTAGGGAGCATGCCGCCTTTACAGGGGCGCTGTCTATGCACAGCGCCCCTTTTCTATGCCAAGGAGGCATGTGCAGTGATTGATTCGGAACAGCTTAAGCAACATATGGTCAAGGCCGTAGAGGAGATTCGAGCCACCAATCCGATGGCCGGCTCCATCACCAACACGGTGACGATCGACTTTGTCGCCAACGCGCAGCTCGCCGTGGGCGGTTCGGCCGCCATGGTCTATCTGCCCGACGAGGGCGAGGCGCTCGTTGCCGGCGGCGGCGCCATCTATCTCAACATGGGCACGCTCTTCCCCATCTACGAGCAGACGATTCCCCGCGCGGCCAAGGCGGCACACGACGCCGGCAAGCCCTGGGTGCTCGATCCGGTGGGTCTGGGCATCGGTAGCCTGCGCACCCAGCTGGTAAACGAGCTCAAGCAGTACAAGCCCGCCATCGTACGCGGCAACGCCTCCGAGGTCATCGCACTCTCCAGCCTGTGGGGTCTTGAGGGCGAGTCGGCCGATCTGAGCCGCGTACGTGGTGTCGATACCACCGACACGGTCGACGCCGCCCGCGATGCCGCCGTGGCGCTCGCTCGCCACACCGGCGGCGCCGTTGTGGTCTCGGGCGAAGTCGACCTGATTACCGACGGCACGACCGTTGCCAAATCCCACGGCGGCAGCCCGCTCATGTCCAAGATCACCGGCTGCGGTTGCTCGCAGGGCGGCGTGCTGGCCGTGTACGCCTGTGCTACCGATCCGTTTACGGCAGCAGTCTGCGGCACCGCCGTCTACAACGTTGCCGGCACGCGTGCCGCCGCCGTCGCCGATGCCCCGGCAAGCTTTAAGGTCGCCTTTATCGACGAGCTCTACCGCGCAACCGCCCAGGATATTGCCGACAACCGACTCGAGCTCGAGGAGGTATAAGCCATGTCCGAACCCGCAACCAATGCCGGCATGAACACGCTCGTCGCCGTGGCCATCGCCCCATGCGGCACCGGCGACGAGCTGTCCGCCGAGGTCGCCGAGGTCGTGCGCGTCATTCGCGAGAGCGGCCTTCCCAACCGCACCACCTCGATGTTCACCGAGATCGAGGGCGACTGGGACGAGGTCATGCAGGTCGTGCGCGACGCGACCTTTGTGTTGGCGAGCAAGGGCATCCGCACCGAAGTCGTGCTCAAAGCCGATATTCGACCCGGATTTACCGACACCATGACCGGCAAACTCAAGCGCATGGAAGCACAGATCAAAAAGCAGGAGGAAGCACAATGAGCATCCGCGACAACCTTGATATCTCGGCCTATCTGGTGCTCGGCCCCGAAAACACCCTCGGACGCCCCGTGGGCGATGTGGTGGCCCAGGCGCTCGACGCCGGCTTTACCTGCATTCAGGTGCGCTCCAAGGTGGCAAGCGCCCGCGAGATCATTTCGCTGACCGGCGACGCCGCGCAGGCAATCGCACAGGCTGGCAAGACCGGTCAGGTCGCCCTGTTAATCGATGACCGCCTGGACTGTGTGCTTGCCGCGCGCGAGCAGGGTATTGCTGTCGACGGCGTGCACGTGGGCCAAAGCGATATTCCCGTCGAGGTCTGTCGCAAGCTGCTGGGCCCCGACGCCATCGTGGGCCTTTCGGCCCGTTGCGAGGAAATGCTCGAGTACGTCAAGACCGCCGACATGAGTCTGGTCGACTACCTGGGCATCGGCCCGCTCCACGAGACCGAGACCAAGCGCGACTGCGGACGCGCAGCCGATGGCTCCATCATCACCAAAAGCTTTGAGGACCTGGCCGCACTCCACGCGGCAAGCCCCGTGCCCATCGTGGTGGGCGGCGGCGTTAAGACGGCCGACTTGCCGCAGCTTAAGGCCACCGGCGTCGACGGCTTCTTTGTGGTGAGCGCCGTCTGCAGCGCCGACGATCCCTACGCTGCGGCCAAGGAGCTTGTCGACACCTGGCAGCAGGCATAGGCATAGGCATAGGCCGAGCAGCTGATTCGCAACCTCATATCTTCAATAGCGGAAAGCGCATCCCGGTTCGAACGTCCATTCCGGGATGCGCTTTCCGTATGCGACCCTTACCCCGCCAGATACGCTTCCAACGCCGGCAAAGTCGCCTCTGCATCGTGGCGGCCGACCTGGTAGATGCGCTCGAGCTCATCCGGTTCGCGGCACAGCGACGGCACCTTCACCGATTCGCTCGGCCGCACCACAAAGATTTCGCCGGCAGCCTCTCGACGTGCCAGGTCATCGAGCGTGGCATTGTAGACCTCATGCCGATGCTCAAGCGCTGCAACAAACTCCGGATAGCGACGGAACACGCGCCGCAGCATGGGCATCACGCTGTTGGGCTGCTTCACAAAGCCCGCCGGCTGCGTGAGTACCACGATATTGCGGTCATACCCCTGCGCAAACAGCCATGCGCTGGGAATAGAATCAGCCACGCCACCATCCAGATACTTATGCCCGTCAATAGCAACGGGACGCGTCGCCACAGGAATGGCAGACGACGCCCGGATCCACTCGATATCGCGCTCGTCGCCATACGGTAGATCGTGGTAGACGGCCTTGCCCGTCTCGATATCGGTACACACGCACGTAAATCGCATGGGGCAGGCGCGATACGCCTCCAAGTCGATGGGATCGCGCTCGATAGGCACCTCGTGATAGGCAAAATCGGCATTGAACATATCGCCGGTTCGCAGCCAGCTGGTCACGCTCGCATAGCGCTTGTCGGCGCAATAGGCCTTGTTGTAACGAATGGCACGGCCGATCTGGCGCGATTTAAAGTTGTAGCCAAACGCCGCGCCCGCCGAGACACCCACCATATGGTCGCAGGTCAAACCGCGCTCCATCCAAACGTCGAGCACGCCCGCCGTATACATACCGCGGTAGCCGCCTCCCTCGAGCGCAAGCCCCACCGTGCGCGTCGTATCCGGCTGTGCCATGTGACCATCTCCGTTCCTGCTTTTAAAACGGGACAAGTATACCCGTCAACATATATCGACTCAGTCGCATTTTTCATGCGCACCCAGGCGTTGCCGTTTGGCGAATAATAGCCGCCCACAGCATGTGCGCCCATATATAATTGTGCACTGTTGTCTATACTACTCAGCTGTTATCAACAGCGAACATTAGCCGGCAAAGTAACTCAACAACGCAGCAAGGCGGGGGCCTGGATACACGCAAGGCGCCGAGCAACGACGCGTGTACACTACGAGCTCGCCCGACGCCATCCGCCCCGACCTCAGAAAGCCGCTTACAACATGGACACCGCCAGCAATTACACCGAAACGCTCGAAAAGACCGTCCGTGACCTTCTCGAGCGTCAGGATGATCTGATTAGGACGGCCTTTACCGACCAGCTCACCGGACTTGGCAACCGCGGCGGCTTTGCCCGTTCCCTAGAGGAAATCTGGGAGCAGGAACTGCCCGTGACCATGGCGTTTATCGACATCGATAACCTTAAGCACTGCAACGACGTCTTTGGGCATGACGAGGGCAACCGCTATATCTTGCAGGTAAGTCTCTATCTCAAGCTGTATATGAAAGTGGACGAGGCGGCGTTTCGCATAGGCGGCGACGAGTTTGCCATCCTGTCTACGATTGCGACCGAGGACG
>DAWCEJ010000070.1:0-10069 GCA_052274955.1 Collinsella sp. | reverse complement strand
GCGGAGATGATGGTGTCCTCAGCGGTCAGCGTCGCGTGGGTGACGTTGTACACGATGGTGGGCAGAGCGCTGCCGGCCGGAGCGGAGATGACGACCTTCTTGGCGCCAGCGTTGATGTGGGCCTGAGCCTTAGCCTTGCTGGTGTAGAAGCCGGTGCACTCGAGAACGACGTCGACGTCGAGGTCGCCCCAAGGCAGGTTGTTGGCGTCGGCCTCCTTGTAGATCTTGATCTCCTTGCCGTCAACGGTGATGGAATCCTCGCCAGCAACGACCTCGTGATCGCGAGCGTAGTTGCCCTGCGTGGAGTCGTACTTCAGCAGGTAAGCGAGCATGTCGGGAGAGGTGAGGTCGTTGATAGCGACGATCTCGGAGCCCTCATGACCGAACATCTGACGGAAAGCCAGACGACCGATGCGACCGAAGCCGTTAATAGCAACCTTTACTGCCATTGTGTCTCCTTTCGTAAGGCCCCCGCAAGCTACAGCGCCCGCCGTTGAGGCCCACAAACTAACCACTCGCCTAATATACCTTTTTTTTGACTTGAATTTCACGAGAATAGTCGAAATTGAAAATCAAATTTACGTTAAAACGTTTTAAAGAATAAAATAGCAGCTAAATCCGTATATAAGTCGATACTATAAACTACCTGTTTGCTTCAATGAGCTTTTCAAGCCTCAAAACTCGATGGTAGAGGGCCGACTTCGACAAGGGAGGGTCAGCCATCTCCCCTAAATCACGCAGCGACAGATCGGGATAGCGCTCGCGCAGGTCGCAAAAGACCGCCAAGGCATCCGGAAGCGCATCGCGAAGGCCGCGCTGCTCGAGCTCATCGATAAGCGCAAGCTGATGCTGGGCAGCACCGGCGCTTCTGGTCTGGTTGGCGAGCTCGGCGTTCACGCGACGGTTCACATCGTTCTTAACCAACTTGACCGCGCGCGCCTCCTCAATCTCGGCAACGCTGCGCTTGGCACCAATCAGCTTTAATAGATGCTCGATTTCCTCGGCGCTCTTAATGTACACGGCATATGACCCCCGCCGCGCATTAACACGAGCATGGACCCCAATCTGCCCCAACAGGTCGCAAAGCCCCTTGGCATATTGCTCACCCTGCACCGCGATCTCCAAATGGAAATCGCCGCGTGGATCGGCCACGAAGCCGCCCGCGATGAGCGCGCCGCGGATGTAGGCAAGCCTGCAGCAGGGACGGGCAACGATGTGTCGGGGAACACCAGCGACGAGCCCTCCTCTGCGGTCTAGAATGCCCAGCAGCACCAGAGCCTTGTCCAAGTCGGGTTGATCGGGCAGGGTAATGAGATAGTTACGGACCTTATGCAAGACCGATTTACGAACGGTGAATTCCGTTTTGAGCTTAAGGATGCGATGCGTCAGCGTGATCATCGTGCGCGCGACGGCTCCCGTCTCGGTCGCGACCGTCAAACGATACCGCCCGGAGCCGGCCAACGAAAGCGTACCGCTCACACGCGTCAGGGCGGCAAGCGTCGACAAATCGCAGTATTCACATTCGGGTTCGCAGCGCGCAAGCTCGTCGCGCACCTCAGCGGTAAACGACATGCAGGCCTATGCCTTCGTGTTGGCGCGCGACAGGTCGCGGTGGGAGATGCTCACGTGATACTGGGCGCCTTCCAGGTAACGGGCCGTGGCCTCGGCAATGGCGACGCTACGGTGCTGTCCGCCCGTGCAGCCGATGGCGATAGAAAGCTGCGGCTTACCCTCCGCGATATAGCCCGGCATCACCGTATCGAGCAGCTGTGTCCAAGCCTTCCAAAACTCCTGCGTCTTGGGGTGGTCCAGAACAAAATCGGAGACCTTTTTATCGAGACCGGTCATCGTGCGCATCTCGGGATCGTAAAACGGATTGGGCAGGAAGCGGACGTCGATCATAATGTCCGCCTCGACGGGCATGCCGTGCTTAAAGCCAAACGAGAACACATGGACGTCCATGAGCTGTTGGTCGGACAGCTCGGAAAATGCCATACGTAGCTTGTTGCGCAGCGCAGAGGTGCGCAGACGACTCGTGTCGATAATCATATCGGCTCGATCGCGCACGCCCTGCAGCTGAAGGCGTTCGCGCTGAATGGCATCGGCCGTAGTCTCCCCCGGCTTGGCAATGGGATGACGGCGGCGATTTTCGCTGTAGCGACGAATCAGCACCTCGTCAGAAGCCTCCAGGAACACGATGTCGCAGCTCATCTCGCGCTCTTCGAGCGCGGCGACCGCATCGAGCAACTCGTCAAACAGTCCCTGGCTACGCAAATCGCAGGTGACGGCGAGATGCCTGCCCACGCCCGTATTGATGCCGACGAGCTCGGCAAGTTGGGCGATGAGACGCGGAGGCAGGTTATCAATGCAAAAATAGCCCATGTCCTCGAACACGTGCATGGCCTGTGTGCGGCCCGATCCGGACATTCCGGTGATGATGACGATATCGGGGATGCGCTCCGAGCGCTCCGCCGCATCCATGGCATCTCCCTTTTGCATGTGCTGCCTCCCAAAAACAAGCGCGGGACCCAGCAACCCGGATCCCGCGCGGTCAATTGCCTATATTGAGTATACCGCCCCGAGCGGATACGAGGCCTGTCTTACGCCTCAAGCGCAGCCTTGAACCAACTCGTAATACTCGTGGGGTGCGTGATGGCGGTGCCGACGACAACGGCCCAGGCGCCAGCATCGATCGCAGCGCGAGCCTCCTCGGGCGTGTGCACGCGGCCCTCGCAGATGATGGGAAGACCGGGGAATTCCTCGGTCGCCTGACGCAGGAGTGGCAGGTCGGGGCCATCGGCCAGGGTGCAGTCGATGGCGGCGACGCCGTGAGAAAGCGTGGTGGATACCAGGTCAAAGCCCATATCAACCGCACGGCGAATGTCCTCGATGTTGGCACAATCCGCCATCAGGAGCACACCCTCCTCGTGCAGCGGGCGGAAGGTATCCTCGACGGTCTTGCCATCGGGACGCGGACGATCGGTGGCGTCGATCGCCACGATATCGGCACCGGCAGCAACGCAGGCGCGAGCGTGACGCAGCGTCGGCGTGATGTAAACGCCCTCGTGTCCATCCTTCCACAGGCCGATGACGGGAACCTCACAGCGACCCTTAATAGCGGCAATGTCGGCAAGGCCCTGACAGCGAATGGCGGCGGCGCCGCCAAGCTCGCAAGCGCGAGACATTTGAGCCATGGTCTCGGGCGTACGAAGCGGCTCGCCCATATACGCCTGAACGCTCACGACGAGCTTGCCCTTCAGGGATTGAATCAAAGGATCGACGGTCATAAGGCTGCAACCTTTCTCAGAACAGCCTCCCGAGGCGTGCTGTCTCGGGAGGCTCCTACAGCAGATACGTTTACTTCAACGAGGCAAGAAGATGCTCAGCGGCACCGATGAGCGGAGCATCGCCCTCCAGAGAACCGATGAGGATCGGCGTGTCCTGAAGCGGATCGAGCGCCTGGCTGGCATAGCCCTCGTGCACCGAATCCTTCCACGTCTGCGAACGCCAATCGGGACCTTGGTGAATCACGCCGCCCGAAAGCACGATGACCTCAGGGTCCAGGATGTTAGCGAGCGAGCCCAAGCTGGCACCCAGCGCAAAGCCGGCATCATGGATGACCTCGGTCGCCTTTGCGTCGCCTGCACGGCACAGGTCGTTCACATCGCGACCGACCGAAGGACGGCTGGGGTCGACGCGGCCAAAGCGCTCATCGTACATACGACCAATGGAAGTGCCCGAAGCAACCGACTCCAGATGGCCGGAACGCCCGCAGGCGCAGGGAATGCCGGCGGCAGCCGAGCACTCGATGTGGCCCATATGGCCAGCAGCACCATGGAAGCCCTGCATCACGCGGCCGTTCTCGACATATGCGCCGCCGATACCCGTACCGATGCCAAGACACAAGACGGAGAACTTGCCCTTGCCGACGCCCCAGTGGGCCTCGCCCAGAGCATGAGCCTGCACGTCGCCTACAACGGCAACGGGAAGACCGAGATCCTCGCGCAGACGCGGCCCCAACTGAACGCCGGACCAGCCGGGCATGATCTCATTGGCATACGCGATGGCGCCCGTCTTGGGATCGACGACGCCAGCGGCACCGATACCGACGCCAAGGACCTCGACATCGGGATTCGCCTCGAGAGCAGCCTTGATGGATGCCTCGATACGCTGGAAGACGGCCTCGCCGCCCTCTTGGGCCTCTGTGGGAACCTCGGCCTCAAAAACGGGATGGGGCACACTACCGTCAGCCGGGTACTCCATGATGGCAGTCGCGATCTTAGTTCCGCCGATATCGACAGAGCAGACGTACTTGTTCTCCATGTCGCTCTCCTTCGGAGATAAAAACAACTACAGGAAATGCGCCGTCAGGCTAGCCGTCACAGCGCAGTAAAGGTTATCCAGGTGCCCGAGATCGCCGAGAAACCGTGTGGCCATTGACCTAACGGGTCATGGCCATACGGTTGAACGGCGAGGTCGGGTGCCTGGGAAAGCTTTACAGGAGACCGTTGTCCTGGAGGACCTTCTTAATAGCCTCGACGTTCTCGCCAGTCATGGCCTTCACCGGGCGCGGCATGGTCGGGCTGTCGAAGATGCCCATGAGGTTCATAGCGGTCTTGAAGGCGCCGACGCCACCGGCATAGCCCTGGACGCCCGAGGTGACATCCCAGATGTGGGAGATCTCGTTGAGGCGATCCTGCTCGGCCTTGACGGTAGCCCAGTCACCGGCCTGAGCGGCCTTCCACTGGCGCACGTAGCCCTCGGGCTCAACGTTGGCAAGGCCCGGGACAGAACCGTCGGCGCCACCGAGGTAAGCGCCGTCGACGACAACCTCGTGACCGGTGAGGATACTCATCGGATGGCCGTTCTTCTCGTTCTCCTGAACGAGGTAGCGGAACGAGATGTCATCACCCGAGGAATCCTTGACGCCAGCAAGGACGCCCTCGGCGCCGAGCTTGGCAAGGAGCTTCCAGGGGAGCTTGGTGTGAACGCAGACGGGAATGTCATAGGCAAAGATGGGCAGGTCGAGCTCCTCGTGCAGGATGCGGAAGTGCTCCTCGACCTCGGTCATGCCCTGCAGGGCATAGAACGGGCAGGTGGCGACAAGCGCATCGGCGCCCAGCTCCTGAGCGACCTTACCGTGCTCGATCATGCGCTCGGTCTCGGTATCGATGATGCCGACCAGGACGGGCACGCGGTGGTCGACGATACGAACGGCCTCGGCAATGATCTGGCGACGACGCTCATCGGTGGAGAAGACGACCTCGCCCGAAGAGCCCAGGAAGAACAGGCCATCGACGCCGGCATCGATCATGCGGTTGATGCTGCGCTCAAAGGAGGCAACGTCGAGCTGGTGGTCTTCGGTATCGGGAACAACGACGGGAGGGATAACGCCGGTGAATTTCTGAGTTGCCACAAGAATCTCCTTAGTTGTCTGGCGGGCGGCCCTATGCCACCCACTCTTGTTGGCAGTGTCCAGGCCGTCTAGGCCAAAGAACACGGGTAGAACGTTTGGTTAAAAAAGTCGATGACTTCGTTTTCGAACGCATTGATGCGCTCATGAGCGTATTTGGCATAGATGATATGCCTCCGGTCACACTCAAGACCGTTGAATACGGCAAACTGGCCCTTGGGATCGCACACGGCATCCATGAGCGATGTGCCCATGAGCACCGATCCACGCACCCGAGACGACAACGCCTCGAGGCCACCGGGAATTGGATTGGCAACCGCCGTGCAGGCGAGGCCCCGCTCGTCCAGAGCAGAAACCGCCAGCGCGACTCCGCCGCCAAGGCCCTCGCCCCATGCAAAGATGCGGTCGGGGTCCACGCCATCAAGATTGCGCGCCACCTTCGCCATCGCGCAACCCCAACGGACGCGCTTGACAAAAGCAGGAGAGGCAATCCCCTGCTGCAGCTCGCTGGATCCAATCGCCTCATCGTCCAGCGCAAGCACGGCATATCCCATGGCCGCAAACCTCGTCATGTGATGCCATCCCCGCACGGGTCGGTCGATGTCGTGAAACATCAGACATAGCGGCACAAGCTCGGATGCTCGGGCGCGACCGGCAGGCTCGATCAAACGTGCGTGGACCACATCGCCACCAAGCTCAAAGGAAACCTCGGAGTAGCGGGCATACGGATTGGCGAAATCGATCGCCGTAATACTCGGCCCGCAAACCTCAAGGTCCGAAGCGGCTATCTCTAATTCGGAAACATCCGCAGAAGCATCACCGCGCCAATCCCGGAAATCAGCGAGCCTTGACGAGACCGTTCCGGGAATCCCCACAAGGTCGGAGACAATCAGCTCATTGACATTGCTCTCGCACTTAGACATGAGCCTCCCCTCCCTTGCAGAAAAACGGAATGATCAGATCGTCAAAATCCTGAATCTCCTCGTGGCCAAAGCCTTCAAAGAACTCATGACGCTTTTCACAGGTCAGGTTGTTATAGACCGCAAACTGCGTCGCTGGCGGACAGACGGTATCGGCTGTGCCGGTGCCAAACAGCACGGGGCATTTGACCATAGGGGCAAAGTTCTTGGAATCGAAGTACGCCAGCTTGGCATAGGCTTCGTCGATACAAGTCGAGTCCTCGTCAAACCAGCGAGACCAATAGCGCAGGCCCTCGTAGGCAATGTCGTCGGCATCCAAATCCCAGACCAGGCGGAAATCCGACAGGAAGGGATAGAGGATGGCGGCGCGATTGATAAGCTCGCTGTTAAGTGCACAGGTCGCAATGCCCAAACCGCCGCCCTGCGACGCGCCGTTCACAAACACACGGGCAAGATCGATGCCCTCGAGCTCGCGAACGATGCGGCACAGGATGCGAATATCTTGGTGCAAGCGGACATAGTAGAGGTTGGCCGGATCGCCGTCGATACCGGCGACGATATGGCCCGCGACCGTTGTGCCCTCAAATCCACCAATGTCCTCGGAGGGACCTCCTTGGCCGGGGCAGTCGAGGGCGATGAGTGCCATGCCCATGCCCGCAAACGACGCCTGCTCAAACCAGCTGCGGCTTGCACCCGGATACCCATGGAACTGAAGTACCAATGGCACGGGCTCGTCCGAGACGGGTTTAAGGTACTTGGCATGCAGGCGAGCGCCACACATGCCGGTATACCAGAGGTCGAAAAGCTGGCAGGTCACGGCATCGGTGACCGATGCCGTCTCGATCGCATAGTCAAGCCCGACGGCGTCGGCCTCGGCCATGCGGTCCTTCCAAAAGAGATCGAAACCTGATGGACGGGGCATGGCGCCCCGATACCCACCAAATTGCTGTTGTAGCTCCTGAGCACTTGGCATGGCTCGTGAACCCAACCTTTCGAAATCGCAACGGAGGTGCGCCCGGCAAGGGAACCGGGCGCACGGGAGGGAAAGCGAGGCTACTCGCCGAGCTTGGGATGCAGCAGCGACGGCGCAGCACCGAGCAGCATCTTGGTGTAGGGGTCCTGAGGGTGCTGGAAGACCTGCTTGGCCTCGCCCTGCTCGACGATCTTGCCGCCATTCATAACGATGATGTCGTCAGAGATATAGCGGACCGTCTGGATGTCATGGCTGATGAACACCATGGCCAGGCCGAGCTCCTTCTTAAGGTCGGTCAGCAGGTTCAGAATCTGCGCGCGGACCGAAACGTCCAGAGCCGAGGTGGGCTCGTCGGCGATGATGGCATCGGGGTTCAACGACAGGGCACGGGCAATTGCGACGCGCTGGCGCTGGCCGCCCGAAAGCTGGCCGGGAAGAACCTCGGCGGCGGAGCTGGGCAGACCGGTGAGCTCCAGGAGCTCCTTGACGCGCTTCTCCTGCTCGGCCTCGGTACCCAGGTTGTGGACGCGCATGGGGTCGAGCAGCTGCTCGCGAACGACCATGCGGGGATTGAGCGCCGTAGCCGGATTCTGGAACACGACCGAGATGACACGGCCCATGTGGCGACGGTCCTCGGCGGTACGCTTGGTTACGTCCTTGCCCTTAAAGTAGACCTTGCCGCTCGTGGGGGCCTGCAGGCCGCACATGACGTTGGCGGTGGTGGACTTACCGCAACCAGACTCGCCGACGATGCCGATCGTCTGACCGGGCATGAGCCTAATCGTTACACCCTGGACGGCGTGAACCAGGTTGGGGTGCAGAATCGAGCCGGTACGGGTCCTAAAGGTGACGTGGACGTCATCAAGGAAGATGATCGGCTCGACGCCGTTGACTGCGGTCTCGCTCATCTACATCACCTCCGCGTGAGGGGTCAAACCATTTGCCTTGAGCACCTCGTCGGGGAGCTCGGAATAGAAGTGCTCGGTGCCGGGCACGCGCTTGAAGACCGGACGGGTGTCCAGGCCAATGCGCGGATGGCTCGAGCGGGGCGCGAAGCGATCGCCCTTGGGGAAATCGCGCGGGCTCGGAACGGCGCCGGGCACCTGGTGCAGACGGCCCGAACCGCTCTCGATGGACAGAACGGAGCCCAGAAGACCGCGGGTGTACTCGTGGATCGGGTTAGTGAGCAGCTCCTTGGTGGGCGCCTGCTCGATAACCTGACCGGCGTACATAACCGTGATGTTATGGGCGACCTCGGCGACCAGCGCCAAGTCATGCGAGACGAAGATCATGGCAAAGCCGAGCTTGGCCTGAAGGTCGTTGAGCAGCTTGATGACCTGCTTCTG
The DNA here is from genome assembly GCA_052274955.1 of Collinsella sp. Classification (GTDB taxonomy): domain Bacteria; phylum Actinomycetota; class Coriobacteriia; order Coriobacteriales; family Coriobacteriaceae; genus Collinsella. Next base: position 1,417 of record DAWCEJ010000070.1, on the reverse strand, counting down.
GACGGTAACGTCCAGAGCGGTCGTGGGCTCGTCGCAGATGACCAGCTTGGGGTCGCGGGTAAGGGCCATAGCGATCAGGACACGCTGACGCTGGCCACCGGAAAGCTCATGCGGGTAGCTCTCGAGCGTACGCTTGGGGTCGAGGCCCACGAGCTCCAGGAGTTCCTCGGCGCTGCGGGTGCCGCCGCGCTTGGTGAGCTGCTTCATCTGGGCAGAGATGAGCATGGAGGGGTTGAGCGAGGACAGGGCGTCCTGATAGACCATAGCGATATCGGTACCGCGCAGGCCGAACCACTCCTTCTTGCTCATCTTGAGCAGGTCGCGGCCCTCCCAGAGGACCTCGCCGGAAAGGTGCTCGTCATCGTCGGTCAGGCCCATGATGGCCAGCGTGGTGATGGACTTACCGCAGCCGGACTCGCCCACCAGGCCCATGGTCTGACCAGGACGGACGTCAAAGTTGACATGGTCGACGACGTTGATATCGCCGTGATGCTCAAACTGAATGCAGAAGTCACGGACCGAGAGAATCGGTTCGACAGACTCGTCGGGCACATGGCGATCGTCACGCTTGAGCTCGACATCGCGCAGGGCGCCAAGGCGAGCGGAGAGGGACTGGGCCTGCTCCTTGTAGGCGCGAACGGGGTCGGAGACCAGCAGGTCGGCCTCGCGACGCTTGGAGGAATCGGTCGGATCCAGGGCGGCGGAGGGAGCAGCGGCCATGGCGTCGGTAATGCCCTCGGAGAGGATGTTGAGCGCCAGGCAGGTGATCATGATGGCCAGGCCCGGGAACAGCGCCTGCCACCAACGGCCGGCGAGCACGCCGCCGCGGGCGTCGGCGAGGATGTTGCCCCAGGTAGCGGTGGGCTCCTGGATACCAGCGCCGATGAAGGTCAGCGAGGCCTCGAAGATGATGGCGTCGGCGACCAGGGTAACGGTGAAGACCATGATCGGGGCGATGCAGTTACGCAGAACATGCTTGATCAAAATCCACGGAGCCTTGGCGCCGGAAACGATGACCGCGCGGACATAGTCCTCGCCGTACTCGGACACGATGTTGGCGCGCACGATACGGGCAATCTGCGGAGTGTACATAAAGCCGATGGCGAAGATGATCGACGGCACGGAGTTGCCCAGGATGGAGACGAAGACGGCCGCGAGGGCGATGCCCGGGATGGACATGATGATGTCCAGGATGCGCATGATCGTCTCGGAAACGGCCTTGCGCGAAACCGCCGCAAGGGCGCCCACGACCGAGCCGCAGACCAGAGCCATGGCAGTGGCGCCAAAGCCGATAATCAGCGAGTAACGACCACCGTAGAGCATGCGCGACAGAATGTCGCGACCCTTATCGTCGGTACCGAAGATAAATCCGTTGCCGGGAGCCTGGCGAGCCGTAAAAATCTCGACCGGGCTATAG
>DAWCEJ010000069.1:0-1814 GCA_052274955.1 Collinsella sp. | reverse complement strand
GCCCGTTCTTTCGCCCCGTTCCTTTTTCTCTATTTTCCTCCCTCTCTACCTTGTGCCGCCTGGGTCCCCCCCGTGTTTCCCATTTCCGGCCTTAATTCGCTTTTAATGGCCCGGGCCCCCGCTACGGGGCGGCCAAGTTGATGTAGCTGAGATGCAGTATGCGGTCTGCTCACTCCTCGAAGTTCTTAGCGGAAATAATTCGAGCTGCAGCTGCGATTTACTTGCGATGGCGGTTGAGCCGCAACCCAGTTTTTATTGGACCTCGAACCCTATACTCGATGTTCGCTTCGTTCATTGAGTTGCCTTTTGCATGAGGCCGGGACATATCGTCCCGCCCGCAGTTTCGCAGGCCGCAGGCCGAGAATGTTTGAGGACGGGATGATATGCTCCAGACCCCCAGGAAGGTTACTTATGAACTACGCGAACATTAAGTATTTCGACATTGCTGATGGGGAAGGCGTTCGTACTTCTCTGTTTGTGAGCGGGTGCCGTCGTGGGTGCAAGAATTGCTTTAACTCTGTTGCGTGGGACTTTGCTGCGGGCGAGCCCTTTGATCGTGCCGTCGAGGACAAGATTATCGAGAGCCTCGATCATCCCTTTATTGACGGCCTGACGATTCTGGGTGGGGAGCCCATGGAACCCGAGAACCAGGCGGGGCTCGTTGGGTTTGTCGAGCGTGTTCGTGCCGCTTATCCTGCGGGGTCAGGAAAGACCATTTGGTGTTTTACCGGCGACGTGCTCGAGGAGCTTATGCCGGGTGGTCGTCACCATACTGAGGTGACGGACCGTATCCTTGCCTGCCTCGACATGTTGGTGGATGGCCCGTTTGTTCAGGATCTTTATGATATCTCGTTGCGCTTCAGGGGCTCGAGTAACCAGCGTGTGATCGATATGAACGCTACGCGCGACCGCGCTGTGCGTGAGGGCGTTGCGCTTTGCGACGCTGTGCAGCTTTGGCGGGACGATCCAGTCTATTCGACCCATACTATGTAGCTTGTGGTCGATGCCGGAGGGCGTGGTACCATAGCGCGAACGTGAAATCGGAAAAGTGAGGCCCAGATGGTCGATCAGGAAAAAGTCGAGGCCGCCATTAAGCTGTTGCTTGAGGGCATAGGCGAGGACCCAACTCGTGAGGGCCTGCTGGAGACCCCGGCGCGCGTTGCCCGTATGTATGGTGAGATCGCCGGCGGCATGGACCAGAGTGCCGAGGAGCACCTGTCCAAAACCTTTGCCGTCGCTTCGAACGATTTGGTTATCGAGCGCGACATTACGTTCTACTCGCTGTGCGAACATCATCTGCTGCCGTTTTATGGCAAGGCCGCCATTGGTTATATCCCTAACGGTCGGGTGGCTGGGCTTTCCAAGCTCGCCCGCACGGTTGAGGTTTATGCCCGCCGTCTTCAGCTGCAGGAGCAACTGTGCACACAGGTTGCCGATGCCCTCATGGATTATCTCGCTCCCCAGGGAGCGATTGTGTTGATGGAGGCCGAGCATATGTGCATGACGATGCGTGGCGTGCAAAAGCCCGGCACCAAGACCGTGACGCTTGCTCGCCGCGGCGTCTTTGAGACCGATCCCGCGCTCGAGGAGCGTTTCTTTAGGATGCTGGGCCGCTAACCATGAGAGTCGTCAACGACTTTACATCGAAGACCGATGAGGGGACGTCGCGTCGCGGCTTTATGGCTTCGGGCCTGGCCCCCTTTGGTGCCATGCCTCGCATTGATTACATTTGTGCCAACGGGCTGTTCCGGCGGCACCTGGGCAACATCGTACAGTTGGAATCGGGGCGCATCTTCTGCCGCCACGGTATTGAC
>DAWCEJ010000068.1:0-1833 GCA_052274955.1 Collinsella sp. | reverse complement strand
TTGCGGTGAAATAGTTCCTGGCTGATCCCCCGTCGGGCCCATCTAGGAACTATTTCACCGCAACTCATATCGAGGATGCGATTAGCGCTTGCGGGGGACGAGCTTGGTGCGGCGCAGGTGGATCATCTCGGCAGCGATGGAGATGGCGATCTCCTCGGGGTCCTCGGCCTCGATGGCGACACCGATCGGCAGGTGCAGATCGTCGATTTGCTCCTTCGTAAAGCGCTCCTGCTCCAGGCGGGCGTGCACAAAGGCCGTCTTACGGCGCGAGCCCAGGCAGCCCAGATAGGCGGGTTTGGCGCGCATGGCCTGAATCACCACGTCGATATCGGACTTGTGACCCGCCGTGGCGACGACCACCAGGTCGCGCGGACCGATGGGGCACTGCTTGCTCAGGTTCTTGTAGTCGACCAGACGACGGTCGTAGACACCGGGCACCCAATCGGGGGTCAGCGTGCCGGGGCGGTCGTCGCAAGCCACGACGGCAAAGCCCGCTGCCGTGAGCACCCGCGCCGTCGCAGCGCCCACGTGGCCGCAGCCAAAGATATAGGTCAGGCCCTCGGGGCAGAGCGTCTCGATGTGCGCCGCGGGAATCTCGGAGGCAGCGTTGGTGTAGGTGACCTTACTCCCCTCCTCCACCAGCGAAAGCCCGGGGCAACCCGCAATGGTGCGGCGCGATTCCTCGCCATGGTACTCGGCCACATCGCCCTCGAGCGCGCTCGCGATAAACGGCTCAAAGTCGATGACGAAGTCGCCGATGCGACGATGCGCCAGCACATCGGCAATCGCCTGGAACAACGGCACCTTGGTCGCATCCAGATGCAGGTAGCACAGGCAGATGGCTCCGCCGCAGATCATGCCGGTATCGGAGTTCTCGCCGCCCATGGTGTAGCGGACCAGACGCGACTGTCCCGCGCTCAGGAGCTCACGCGCCTCATCCAGCGCAAAGAGCTCAATCTTGCCGCCGCCGATAGTTCCCGCCTGGCTGCCATCGGCAAAAACGGCCATCCATGTGCCCACACCGCGCGGCGACGACCCCGCCGTACCGGCCACGACCACGAGCTCGCACGTCTCGCCAGCACGCAGGGCGGCAAGAGCCGCATTCACCACATCGAGCTTTTCCATTGCCGCCTTCTATCCTCTAAAGACATCGGTGAGCATAGCGAGCGCCTCGAGCACGCCGCCGCCAACCGACGTCGCCTTGTCCGAAATGTAGTTGATATAGCTGGCATCGCCGCGCGGATCGACATCGGCGCATTTAAAGCCCTCAGTCACCTGCACGCCGTTCGCCAAAAGCCCGCGCAGACAGCCATCGATCTGCGTGCACATGGGCGTATCGCCCGCGTAGCCGATCACGTCTCCGGCGCTCACGATGTCGCCGATTGTGCGGTCGGACCGGAACACGCCGGCGGCGGGGCTGTGGATAACGCGCTCCTTGCCATAGCCGGCGATCATGCCCGGCACGCCCGTGTTGGGCTGGGGCGAACCTTGGGTAATGACACGGCCGAGAAAATGCCCGCGCATGGTCTCGACCACGGCGTCGCAGTCAACCGGCGCGGTAAAGCCCGGCCCCACGGCGATGACGGCAGGCGCCATGTCGCGCGTGATACCCAAGTTGCGCTTGGCCAAAATCGCGTCGACCACAGCCGCGGGTTTAAGCTCATCGAGCATCTTGGCCTGGGGGTCTACCACGACGGCGACGTCTCCGGCCTCGGTAATTGCAAGCGCCTCTGCCGGCGTCTGCGCCAAGCGAGCGCGAATGCCCTCGACCTGGACCTCGCCCAGGCGAATGGCCTCGCAAAAACTGATTGTGCGCCGGATACACGTGGGGAC
>DAWCEJ010000067.1:0-2196 GCA_052274955.1 Collinsella sp. | reverse complement strand
CGGCGCAAAGCGGACCTCATCGTAAATGTGTCCCTGCCGGGCGAGTACAGATAAAACGTCCCTTGTCACGCGGACAATGCGTTCTTCCGTCTGCATCAGCTGCAGGGGAAGCTCGAAGCGCGCCAGATATGTGTTCACGTCTGCGCAGTCTGAGGTCCGGGCCAGCCAGCGCCGGAAATCATTTAACGTCGCGGCGGGAAGGGGAAGGCCCTGCGCATTTGCTAAGTCCCACATCGTCTCGGGCGGAATGGCACCGTCTAAATGCAGGTGCAGCTCGATCATCGGAAGGCTTGAAAGCTCCATATTCATCTCTCCTTTCTTTCATTGTACTGGGCGGGCGCTTTCCGCGTCAAGCCTGTTTTCCCTGAATATTTTTGTGGAGGGCTCTTTTTTCGTTTGTACGGTGTTGACAGAAAGGTAGAAAGTATGTACAATAAACGTGTATCTTCGGATACCGATTTTATCGAAATACACAAAATGGAGGAACCAAAATGAAAAAGATCATTGCGCTTCTGCTGGCTCTGGTCATGGTGTTCGCTCTGGTAGCCTGCGCTGCCAAGACCGACGCTCCCGCTGAGGAAACCAAGACCGAAGAACCCGCAGCCACCGAAACGACCACCACCGAAGAGACCACCGAGCCCGCCGCGGAAGAGACTGCGGAGCCCGCAGCCGAAGAGGGCAAGGTTTATAACGTTGCGTACCTCGTCAACGGCAACCTCGGCGACAAGTCCTTCTTCGACTCTGCCGAGTCCGGCCTCGAAGAGCTGGAAGCAGCCGGCCGCATCGAGCTGACCACCATTGAGATGGGCGGCACCGACGAAGACCAGCCCACGTGGCTGTCCACGCTGTACGACGTCTCTGAAGACGGCGGCTACGACCTCATCGTCTGCGGCACCTATCAGATGCCCGACTACCTGAAGGAAGTTGCGACCCAGTATCCCGACCAGCTGTACGCCATCTTTGACGACACCACCTATGTCGGCGAGAACCAGAACGTTGTCAACATGTCCTATCGCCAGAACGACATGGGCTACCTGATCGGCGTCTATGCGGCTTGCATGACCGTCGACACCAACATCCCCAACATCAACGAGGACGCAGTCGTCGGCTTCGTCGGCGGCGTTGACTCCCCGGTTATCAACGACTTCCTGATCGGCTTCATTGAGGGCGCACAGTCCATCAACCCCGACATCAAGGTCGATACCCGCTACACCAACGACTATGTCGATACCGCCATCGCCAAGGAATACGGCCTGTCCATGATCAACGATAACAAGTGCGACATCATCTGGGGTGTTGCAGGTAACGCCGGCAACGGCGCGGCAGAAGCTGCTCTCGAGACTGGCAAGGCATGGTTCATCGGCGTTGACTCCGACCAGGAGCTGACGTTCTCTCCGGACCTCGCTGCCATCACGCTGACCTCGGGCCTGAAGAACATCGGCAACTCCCTCGTCTGGCTGTTCGACGAGTGGGACGCCGGCCGCACCTATTGGGGCCAGGTCGTTGAGCTCGGCATCGCGGAAGGCGGCGTCGGCATCGTGACCGACAAGAACTACGACAAGCTGGCCTCCGCCGAGCCCAAGGCTGCCGTTGAGGCTGCGCAGAACGCGATCCTGAACGGCGAGGTCGTTGTTGACTCCGCTCTGACCAATCAGGAGCTTGCGACCCAGCTGCGTGACTCTGTCCGTCCGTAAGCGAAGCCTACAAGCCAAAATCCTTTGAGCTATCCGGGGGGAGCTCCCATGAGCTCCCCCTTCGGCGTTTTTCACAGCGTCAGCTGACAAGGGCACACGCGCTGGCTAGCCGGTCTGGACCGCCGTTTGCCGCGTTATCGTCCTTGACTTGCCATACTGCCTGCGGTGCACTTAAAAATCTTAAATGTGCCGCAGAACGCATGGAAGCATAATCGCGCGCTTGCGCAAGTACATAGAAACAGGAGGAACGCATCGTATGCCAGACGAGAAAACCGGCCGTTTGGACGAGGAACTGGTCGTCCAGATGAAAGGGATCACGAAGGTGTATCCCAACGGCGTCGCCGCCAACCAGGGCGTGGACTTTACCCTGCGAAAGGGCGAAATTCACGCGCTGATGGGCGAAAACGGCGCAGGTAAATCGACGCTTATGAAAATGCTCTTCGGCCTCGAGCAGCCGACGAGCGGCGAGATCTGGGTGAATGGGGAGAAGCTGAACCTCACT
>DAWCEJ010000066.1:0-15908 GCA_052274955.1 Collinsella sp. | reverse complement strand
GTCCCGCATCATGGCCAGGCCGCAGCACGACTGCGTGCTGGCGGTTTCCCACGGCTCAGCCTGCCAGGAGTTTCTTGAGTATGTGACTGGCGGGGGAGAGCTACCCGACAACGGTGCCGTGCTTCATTTTGGCTATTGCGACGGGGCGTTTTCGCTCTTGGGTTGGTAACGAACGAAAGGACCCCTATGAATAAAGATCTGTATCTGGTCCGTCATGGACAGACGATATTCAACCTTAAGCGTATCATTCAGGGGTGGAGTGACTCGCCGCTTACGCAGTTGGGTTGCGACCAGGCGGCGCGCGCCGGCATGTTTTTACGCGCGCGCGGCATCGAGCCCGATCATGCCTACACCTCCACGCTTCATCGCACCGAGCAGACTATCGCCAACATGTGGCCGGGTTTGGCGTACGAGCGCCTGGACGGCCTGCGCGAGTGGTTCTTTGGCGACTTTGAGGCCGAGCGCGTGATGCTTATGCCCGAGCGCCCGTGGCGCGATTTCTATCGTCAATTTGGCGGCGAGGGCCAGATCCAGGTGCGCACGCGCATGGTGGCGACGCTGACCGATCTTATGCAGCGTCCGGACCATACGTGCGTGCTCGCGGTAAGTCATGGCTCAGCTATCAAGGAGTTTTTGGACCACGTGCGGGGCGCGGCGGCCGACGAGCGCGAACGCGTGCCGGGCAACTGCTCAGTGCTGCATTTTGCGTTTGACGATGCGGCCGATACGTTTGAACTGGTCGAAGTCTTTACGCAGGAAGACTACGCGCGCGAGCTGGGGCTAGAGCCGCTCGTGGCGGCGGCAGGTCCGCAGCGTGGATAACGCTGACGTTGCGGCCCGGTTTACCGGCGTAATTGTTTGATGCGAAAAGGGCGGAGGTGCATGCGTTTGCTGCATCTCCGCCCCTTGTTTGTTTGGATGCTGGGTTTTCCAGCTTAGCGTTTGAGTTCGCTAGAACCGTGAGACCTGGTGAGTGAGCAGACCCGTCGGAACCTGCGGCGCGCTGCCGCTGACCTGCGCGGCGGGGAACAGCACGGCTACAGCAAAGTTGAACGGCTCTTTGCCAGAGTAGGCGCCGGCAGCGCGGGCCTCGTCGGCCAGAATCTGCGATGCCCCAGCCAGTGCGGCGACATAGGCGGAGTCACCGGCGAACACCGGGTCGGGCGCCTGATCGAGCATGGCACGGATGGCGGCAACGGCGTCCTCGCGCTTGACCTCCCACACGCGATGTGTGACGCCCGCGGGATCGGTGACGGCGTAGAGCGATGCGCCCTCTTTGGCAGCGCTCAAAATGATATCCATGACGGGCGACGCCTCGTAGGCGAGCGACACGGGGCGCGGCTGCACCTTGAGCTCGGCGATCGCGCGCGCGGTGGCGAGTGCGTCGATGCTCTCGGCGGCAGTCTCGTCGCCGCCCGTCAGCACGTTAACCGGGCAAATCGCCACGACACCCGTCACGCGTCCCGGCTCTCCGGAGCATTCGTACACGTAATACGCCGCGCCCGGATCTTTGAGCATAAGCCCATCGGTAATCGCGCCGCGCAGGGCTCCGCTGTCACTCAGGATGCTGTCCATCGCAGGCAGCGCCTCGAGCACGCGGTCCTGAGCTGGGCGGATGCAGGGAAACGGAAGTGCTTTCATGGGCGGTCCTAACGCGCGAGTCGGTTTGTTCGCGGCTTATTATGCCCCAACTTGGCCGCTTGCGTCCCAGAGCGTGTTATCGGCAAGCGCGATGAGCACGTTTTGGCAGCGAACGATATCGGCATGGGGCACATACTCGTTGGGCTTGTGCGCGAGCGCCAACGAGCCGGGGCCGTAGCTCATACAATTGCGGTTGCCTGTCTTGCCGGCAATGACGGCGGTATCGGTGTAGCCGGTAAAGAAGCCGACGGTCGTGTCCGCGTCCGTTACGTCATCGGCGGCACGCTTGAGCGCTGCTAGAAGGGGAGAGTTCGGGTCGCGCTCGATGGCGGGGCGGTCGCCCGTCACGGTGTAGCTGCCATGGCAACCGGGAACGGCGGCTTCGGCGACGGCGATGGCATACTCGACCATATTGATTGCGGCGGCCGTATCGGTCGGCGGGGTCAGGCGCATGTCGACCCAGACTTTGGCGCGGTCGGGTACGACGTAGGGGCGATATCCGCCCTCGATTTGGCCAAACGTGATGGTCGAAGGCCCCAGCTCATCGTACGCGGGCAGCGCCGCAAACGCGCGACGAAGCGAACACACGACCTCGGCCATGGCGGCGACGGCATCCGCGCCCTTCCAAGGCTGGCTCGCATGCGCCGTCACGCCAGCCATTTCAATCTCGAACCACGTACGCCCCTTGTGCGCCACCTGGATCTGTCCGTCGGTGGGCTCGGTGTCCAGCACCCATTCGCGCGAGCTGACCCAGCCAGCATCGATCGCGGCCTCTGAGCCGCGCATGAAGTCTTCCTCGTCGACCGAGCAGATGAGCGAAAAGCCGCGGCGTGGCAGCGCGCCATCCGCCGCCACGCGCTCGAGCGTATGGACCAGTGCGGCAATGGCGCAGGCCAGGCCACCCTTCATATCGCAGGCACCGCGGCCATAGAGTTTATCGTCGCGCACAACCGCCCCAAGCGGTGCGATGTCTGCGTCCCAGCCATCGCCCAAGGTGACGGTATCCATGTGGCAGATATAGACCAGCCGCGGCTCGTCGCTTTGGCCCGGCACGGTGACTTTAAGGTTGCGGCGCCCGGGGAGTACTTCGAGCTCCTCAATCTGCACGGCATCGAGCGCAGGACTATCAAGCTGCGCCAGCTGCTGCTCAATGAGCCTCTTAATGAAGTGCTCGATCTCGTCCTCATACGCGCCCGGGTCTGAGCTTTCGATCCGCACAAGCTCCTGCGCAAGCCGCCAGGCAAAGTCCTCATCAACCATATGCAACCTCACAATCAGTTTGCCTTCCAAACCGATTGTAAGCCTCCTGAGAGATCCGCGACGTGGGCGTGGCAGTATTTACCGTTCGCAGGCCGAGCCAGCGCGTTTGCCGTCCGAGCGGGTTCACAAGCGACGCAGCGGGTACGTACCCTTCATGGACGACATGCTGTGCGACATATCTGCCTTTCGGTATCACCGGATACCTCCACAGGTCTTGGCAATAATGCCGGACCTGCCCGATTCTGCGGACGATCCGCGCAGGGAGCACCTATGTGAGCATCCGCTCGTCACGCATTTCCTGGGCACCCCGTTACACGTGTTGGCGCAGGGCAGCTGCGGACGTAAGGGCGATCGCATTGTCAGGCATGTTTGGAACGGGGAGAGGCCGTTTGATTCCATGCGGCAGACGGAGTTTGGCCTCGATGTTGCGTCCCCACTCTTTACCCTGCTGACCCTGGCTTCCTCGGTCTCAAACGAGCGTCTAATCATGTGCATGTATGAGATGTGCGGCACCTTTGCCGTGTGCAAGATTGCGCCTCAGGTAAAGTCGGCACTTGTGCAGGCATATGGGGACCGGTGGGGTGACGCACGGTTGGGTTGGGAAAATGTAAAGGATGTCTCGGGGAATCCAACGGACCTGTGGAAACGACCGCCCTTGATCGAGTTCTCTGAACTTACAGAGTTCGCCGATAAGATCCGGGGGCTCCGCGGCGCTAAATCGTTCACACGTGCCGCGAAATGCATTACGGGGGTGGCGGCATCGCCGCTTGAGGTCCAGGCTTCGATGCTGTTTGGCCTTACGAGGTTGCGCGGCGGCGAAGGGCTGCGCCTTACCAATAACGTTGAGATTCGTATGACGCGCAGCGCCCGCCTGATTTCGGGGCTTGATAGGCGCTATGCCGATATCCTGCTGGCAAATAAGGACGGCAGTCGAGAGTGTCTGGTTGAATGCCAAGGTAAAGCCATTCACGGATCCATTGAATCCAAGATTTCGGACTCCGATCGAACGACGGCGCTGCAAGCGATGGGATATCCCGTCATTCTGATGACCTATGGTCAGCTGGCCGACTCCGATGCCTTCCGCGTGGTGATGGAGCTCATCATGTCCTATCTCGATGTGCCGCTGAAAGACAAGACGCCGCGACAGCAGGAGCTCGAACGGCGGCTTCGTGAGGAGATTTTTATCGATTGGGCAGGAATGTAGCCGCGCGGGTGGAAAACGGTCGCGCGGACTAGAGTTTTGGTCACAAAAAGACTTATATTTCGCCTTGGAGGGGCCTTAAAAATGCTATCTAGAATAAGTTGTTTCGGAAAATGGACAGTCAACTTACATTCGGCACATAGAGATCGATTTTTACCTACTAAAGTCCCTGATAAAGCTGTTTATCAAAGCGGGTGTGCTTAGCGACTTGAGCCTCACTATCGATTATCTGAAAAAACTTGTTCTGGGTATCATTTTAAAGTCGTCCGGAGCAACAAAATCGGCCCCCGTTTCGTGAAAACGGGGGCCGAATGGGCTTCGTGGTCTGTCTGGCAGGATTGGCGCCGGCGCTATTTAATCACGCGCACACGATACATCGACGGAATTTGCTTAAGTGCCTCGATCGTGCTGCCGTCCAGGTGCTCATCGGTGTCGAACATGGTGTAGGCGTTCTCGCCAGCGGACTCGTTGGTCATGCGCTGCACGTTGGCGTTGTCCTTGGCGAGAATGGCCGTGATCTGGCCTATCATGTTGGGCACGTTGGCATGCAGGCAGGCAATGCGGCTTGCGGCGCGCGCCTTGCCCATGCTGCAGGCGGGGTAGTTGACGCTGTGTGCGATGTTGCCGTTTTCCAGGTAATCCTTGAGCTCGCTGATGGCCATGTCGGCGCAGTTGGCCTCGGCCTCGCCGGTGCCGGCGCCCGAGTGCGTGGTGATAAACGTGTTGGGCATCTTGACGGTCTTGGGCGTGGCAAAGTCACAGCTAAACCAGCTGAGCTTGCCCTCGCGCAGGGCGGCGTCGACGGCGTCCTCGTCAATGATGGTTTCGCGCGCGTAGTTGATGAGCACGGCGTCGGGCGCCAGCAGGTTAATCTGCTCGGTGCTGATCATGCCGATGGTGTCTGCCTTGCTGGGCACGTGCACGGTGAGGTAGTCGCAGCCGCGGCACAGATCCTCGAGCGTGCCCACGCGCTGCACCTCGCGGCTCAGCACCCACGCGTGCTCGACGGAAATGAACGGATCATAGCCGTAGACGTCCATGCCCAGGTCGACGCAGGCGTTGGCGACCTTGGAGCCTACGTTGCCCAGGCCGATGACGCCGATGCGCTTGCCCTTGAGCTCGCGGCCCACAAAGGCCTTTTTGGCCTTCTCGGCGTCGACCTGGATCTCGGGGTCGTCGGCGTTGTCGCGCACCCAGTTCATCGACTGCACTACTCCGCGGCTCGAGAGCACCAGCATGCCCAGGACGAGCTCCTTGACGGCGTTGCTGTTGGCACCGGGGGAGTTAAAGACGACGACGCCCTTCTTGGCGTACTCCTCGACGGGGATGTTGTTGACGCCGGCGCCGCAGCGGGCGATGGCGCGGATGCCCTCGGGCAGCTCGTAGCCGTGCAGGTCGGTGGAGCGCATCAGGATGGCGTCGGCCTCCTCGGCGGTGCCCACAAACTCGTAGCCCTCGCCAAACTCGACTTTGCCGTCTTTGGTGATGTCGTCGATGGTCTTAATCTTACGCATGGAAAAACTCCTTAGCAGGTTTTGATCTAAACAGGGTGGTCTGAGGTGGCTGGTCAGCCCGCGCGTTGCGGGCTAGTTAGATCGCGGACTCAAACTATGCTGCGCTTCGAAGTCCTTCATGTACGAGGCCAGTGCCTGCGCGTCTTCCATGGTTACGGCGTTGTAGACGCTGGCGCGCATGCCACCCACCAGGCGATGACCCTTGACGTTTTGAATCTGGTGCTCGGCCGCGCCTGCGACAAAGGCGGCGTCGAGGTCGGCATCGCCGGTACGGAACGTGACGTTGGCGATGGAGCGGCTGTCGGCCTGTGTGGTGCCATGGAACAGCACGCTGTGCTCGAGCAGGTTATAGAGCAGGTTGGCCTTGGCCCAGTTGCGCTCGGCCATGGCGGCAAGTCCGCCGGTCTGCTCAACCCAGCGGAATACCTTGCCGCACACGTAGATACCAAAGGTGTTGGGCGTGTTGAGCATGGAGCCCTTGGCGGCCTGGGTCTTAAGGTCCAGGTACTGCGGCGTCTGCGCAAAAGCGGGGCCATCTGCGATGAGGTCGTCGCGCACGATGACCACGGTCACGCCCGCGGCGCCGGCGTTTTTCTGCGCACCGGCGTAGATGAGCCCGTAGCGCTCAACGTCGAGCGGCTGCGACAGAAAGCAGCTCGAGACATCGGCGACCAGCGGCACGTCGTCGCAAGCGGGCAGCTCGTGGTACATGGTGCCAAAGATGGTGTTGTTCTGGCAGATGTAGACGTAGTCGAGCCCGCCGCCCGCGGCCTCGGCGGCAATGCGCGCGTTGATGTCGACTATGGTGGGTATGCGGTCGAAATTGGTGTCCTCGGAGCTCGCGAGCAGCACGGCCTCGCCGTACTTGGCGGCCTCCTTGTACGCCTTGTTGGCAAAGTTGCCGGTCACGACGTAGCCGGCGCGGCCGCGGCGCATGAGGTTCATGGGGATGCCCGCAAACTGCAGCGTGGCGCCGCCCTGCAAAAACAGGACACGGTAGTTGTCAGGGATGCTCAGCAGGCGGCGCAGGGTTGCCTCGGCGTCGTCGATGATCTGCTGGTACATACTAGATCGATGGCTCATCTCGAGCACGGACATGCCGCAACCGCGGTAGTCCATCATCTCGTCGGCGATCTCGGCGAGCACGCTGGTGGGCAGCGCGGCCGGGCCAGCTGAGAAGTTGTGCACACGTGCCATCTTCTAGTTCCCCCTCGTAGTCGTTTGAACGTTCGGGATACTTTAGCACAGTGGAGCGCCAGGCGCGACTGCATCACGGTAAAACTCGAGTGCGTCGCTATGATTTACAGGATGGTTACATGGGGGAGGGCGGTCGCAAGGTCTATATCGCCGGGATATACCGTGACAGGTACTCTTTGAGCGCGGGGTCGCACACATAGAGATACGTTCCTAACATGCCGCGCGTCATGAGGACGTAGTAGGCGTTGACGATGATCTTTTGCAGATCATCGTCGCTTGCCTTTTTCTTGGCAACGGCATCTTTGAAGTTTGCCCTGTTAACGTTGACTGCATCTTTGTTCGAATCGTAGTAAATGTCGGGACCCAGAATTACGAATCCGTAGTTGAGGTCGTAGCCTTGTACCGTATGAATGCATCCGACTTCGTTGACGGCGTTGGCGGAGTTAACCCAATCCTTCTGGGTTGAGTTCCAGCGTTTGGGAATGCCCTCGATGACGATATCGAACGCATCTTTGTTATTCTTCGTTTCCCACTTCCACGCAAAGCCTGCCATCATGCGGGATAGACCAACTTCTTCTTCCTTGGTTTGCTGCAGAGAGCAGAAGTCCTCAAATCGGTCGACGATTCCAAACTGGTATCTGGGGATATCGCTGTCCGGATCCCCGGCTCGCGAATCGTAAGGCTCCGATGAAAAGAGTGCTTTGAACTTCATGCCGGCATGCATGTACGCTTTGTTATCAAGCAGGTCGTAGACAAAATCGAGGTACTCATCGCCGCCACGCACGCGCATTTGGGTACTCAAGTTGAATTCTTCGGTCTCGATGCCGGCTTCTTCGAGTTGGTTGAGTCGCTGCTCAAGGCCATCTCGGTTGAGTCCCGATGCGCGGACTTGCTGTTTGGGGTCAAAGAACAGGTACGCCTTGTCGCAGCATTTGAAAATCCAATCCACCTGGCTGCTCGTGCGCGGCAAGCTGAGTCGTTCACATGTGTTGTAGAAAGCTCCGATGCCGGCGCCGGCGGATAAGTAGTTTCCCAGTCGGTGCGCCTCGTCGACAAGCAAGACGTCATACCGATCGTTTTTTGTGACGTCGTTGGGGCTCAGGATATCGCCGGGCTTTAACCCGGGGAGGAAGTGCGTGAGTTTTTTGAGCGTCTTGCTCAGAGACTCCATGGGCGTCACGAAGCCGACCCGCAGACCGGAAAGGTTCGGCTCATTTTTGATTTTGAACATGAGACTGATGGCGAGGATTGTTTTGCCTGTTCCCGGCGCGCCGTTCACGACGGTTACGCGCTCTTTCTTGGGACCGCCGTGTTTAATGTCTTCATGCTCTTGCTCGAGCCGCCTGTAAATCGCCTCAATCGTTTCGTATTGATCGGGCGTGAGCGTTTTGAAGGGCGAGAATTTGAACAGGTCGGTATTCTCGAGCTCTTCGATGGGGTGGATCGCATAGTTCTCTTCGCGAAGCTTTGTCCAGAGGTCTCTGAACTTCTGGCGATACTGAGGTCGCTCAAAATAATCGAACTGGGCATAGCCATTGTTGGCGTTGGTTACCTGGTATTTTTCGTCAGCGCAGAACAGCTCGATAAGTCGATTCTCAAACTCAAATGTTGCTGACTGATTGAAGGTTGGATTGTCAATCAGGAGGGTCCGGTCGAAGTCTTTGTCCACGTTTGCGGCGTGTTGCTTCATGCGGCGTCGATAATTGGTCGTTTGACCGATGTACGCCGTTTTGTTTTTACTGTTGGTCAGAATATAGAGAACGGGCCAACTCTCGTCATGGTGGAATCCGGGCTTTGGCGTGCCAAAGTCCTGCAGCGATTCGCTTGCCTCGAAGGGTTGGGGGAGGGGAAGCGTGTATTGTCGAAGGGCGAACTCATTACTCATGGTGGGCCGCCTTTCTGTATTCGCTGGAGCTGGTGTCGACGGGATAGCGCTCGCCGTTGCGTTTGAGTTTGGACGAGAGCGCCTTTGGGAGGTCGATTCCGTTTAGATCGGCGAAACGTAGGAGAAAGAGGAGCGTGTCGGCAACTTCGTCTTCGATGGCTTGGCGCTGATCAGGGCTATCGAACATTTCTGCAATGCGCTTGTCGCTCATAAAGCGGAAAAGCTGAAGGAGTTCGGAGGACTCTGTCGCTATGCCGATGGCAAGTTCCTTTGGAGTGTGATATTTGCGCCAATCGCGCGCATCACAAAAATCTCTGACTTGTTCTGTCATGGCAGTGAGCTTGTCCATCATCCGTAACCTCCCTGATGTTCATTATTTTATTATGGCCGTATCTGGAGTTTATTGCACATCAGTTGGGACGTGCGGTTTGTCCGGCCGCGATTGCCCGGTAGGAGGATTCACCGTGAAGATTGAAGTTGATGTAGACCAGCTGCGCGAGGGCTTGCTCGACTACGCGGGGAGCGCGGCTGGCGTGGGCTTTCCCGCTGCCATGCTCGACGTGATGGATATCGAGGACGAGTCGCCCCAAGAGCTCCTAGCCCGAGCCGAACGCGAAGGCCTCGACCTCCGCGACTTTGCTGTGGGTGACAGCTAGTAGCTGAAGAGGGACGGGCTGCTAGGAAGCTAGCGTGGCGATGACGGCTTCGTCGCCGGCGTATATTAGGGTGTCGCCGTCGGGGATGATGGTTTGGCCGTCGCGCTTGAGCATCACCACGATAAACGGGTGCTTGCCCTGCGGCACGTCGCGCAGGCGCTGACCGGCCAGGCGACCGTGGGGCGTCACGGTGACCTCGCGCAGCGTAACCTCGGCACGCTCTTCGAACGTTGGGGCTGCCATCACCAGAAGGTCGCCTTCCTCGATGACGGTATCGCCGTTGGGCAGTACCGGGTGCGCCCCGTCGCGCAGCACCAAGACCACGAGCATGTCCGTCGCGCTGCCAATATCGGCGAGCGAGCGCCCGGCAAACGGATGGCCAGCGCCCACCTTGAGCTTTACAAACGACATGCCGTCCTCGTCGTGGTAGTCGTTAAAGGTGCGGCGCACGTCGCCGGCCGCATCGATCATATCGAGTTTCTTCGCCACCGCCGGCAGTAGCGAACCCTGCACCACAATGCTCGATACGGCAATCACAAACACCAGGTCAAATAGGTCGTGTCCGCCGGGAACGCCGGCCACCACAGCAAAGAGGCTAAAGACGACCGAAGCCGCGCCGCGCAAGCCCGCCCAGCTTACGAGCGCAACCTGGCGAGGGCTCGTCTTAAAGGGCGCCAGCAGCAAACCGACGGCGATGGGGCGGCTCGCAAAGAGCATAAACGCCATGAGCGCCAGGCCGGGTAGCAGCATTTGCGGCAGGCGCGCGGGCGTGACGAGCAGGCCGAGCAAGAAGAAGATCGTCATCTCGGTCATCTCGGTAAGGGTGTCAAAGAAGTGCGCCATCTCGACCTTGCCGGTGATGTCGCTCGCGCCCAGCACAATGCCTGCCAGGTATACGGCCAAAAAGCCGTTGCCGCCCAGGTAGCTCGGCAGTGCGTAGGCGACGATCGCCACGGCGAACAAAAAGATAGTCTGCGCGCCCTCGGCCGTTGCGTGTGCGCGCTCAATCAGGCGGCTGGATATCCAGCCGATGGCAAGGCCCAGCCCCACGCCCAGGATGATCTGCTTGGCCAGCAGCACGGGAATGTCGATGTTGCCACCCGCCGCGAGGGTGGCGAGTACCGCGGTGAGCATGTAGGCGACGGGGTCGTTGGAGCCCGATTCGACCTCGAGCAGCGAGTCGGTGCCGCCCTTTAGCGACAGGTTGTGCTCGCGCAGCACGCTAAAGACGCTCGCCGCGTCGGTCGACGCCACGACCGAGCCCAGCAGCAGGCCGCCGATCCAGTCGAAGCCCAGTGCGAAGTGTGCGAACACGCCAGTGATGCCGGCGGTGGCGATAACGCCGAGCGTGCTCAGCAGCACAGCGGGCGCGGCGACGGGTTTGGCACGGTCGATGTTGGTGTTAAAGCCGCCGTAGAACATGATGAACAGCAGCGCCGTGCTGCAGACGGTTTCGGTGAGCGCGTAGTCGCTAAAGTCGATGTGCGCCGGACCGTTGACGCCGAGCAGCATGCCGAGCGCAATAAAGATGAGGAGGGTGGGGAAGGGGAGTTTTTTGCCGACGGGTTTGATGGTCAGGCACAAAATGATGACGAGGCCGATAAAGAGAAGTATCTGGTTCATGGATAGTGTCCGCTCCTGGGTGGTTGGCGTGGCACGGTCAGTTGTCTGCGGTTATTTGTACCCAAAGGTGGTGGGTTTATGGGGGCGGATTACGGGCGTGCGCGATATCGTCATAGACGGCTGCCGTCTTTGCCTCTGCTCGGAAACCCTTTCCAGCTTTATTGCAACGGAGTACAATGGGTAACGTTTAAGTTCAACTTGAAGTTTTAGTTGCGGCGCCGGGCTTAGACCGCAATGCAAGGAGAGGCGTACCATGGCGATCTATGTGACATCTGATGCTCACGGGCACGTGCGTGCGCTTGACGAGGCCCTGTCTAAGATCTCGTTGACGTCCGACGACACGCTGTACGTGCTGGGCGACATGATCGATCGCGGGCCCGATCCGGTCGGCGTTATTAAGCTCGTGCGCTCGCTGCCCAACGCCCACGTGCTCAAGGGCAATCACGAGCAGATCATGCTCGATGCCATCATTGGCCAGGACCCGCTCGATGCCGAGACCTGGGATATCAACGGTGGCTGGACGACGAGCGAGCAGCTCAACGACATGGAATTTGAGGCATACGAGGAGCTCGTGCGATGGATGGCCGCGCTGCCGCTCTACGCGGTGGCCGAGACCGAGGAGCGCCCGTACCTGCTGGTGCATGCCGGCATCCAGACCGAGGCGGCGCGCGCGTTTTTGCTTGAGCATGGTGTCGATTGCGGTGACGGCAGGGGAGCGGTCGATGCCGATAGCGAGCTGCTGCGGCAAATGCTCGCCGTGCAGTCGTCCGATGACCTGCTGTGGATTCGTCACGGCTATTGGGATGCGCCGACGGGACTGCTTTCTGCCGAGGGCGAGGGGCCGGTCGTGGTGAGCGGCCACACGCCAACGGTGTCGCTCGGGCGTTATTGCGAGGTAGGTGGCCTTGCGGGACTCGATGAGGAGTCGGGCCGCGGGCAGATTGTGCGTCTGGGTGGCGAGGATACCGCCGGCGTGCCCGATCGCATCGATATCGACTGCGCCGCCGCCACCGGCTCCGAGTTCGGCCGCGTCGGGATCCTGCGTCTGGACGACGGGGCGGAGTTCTATGCGAACATCAACCCTGGAGAATAACCTTGTTCCGCCGTTCTACCGAACGGCGGTCACGTTGACGCTGCGCAGCCCCGAAGCACCCCACCTTGTCGCTCAAACCGTCGCTCGCGTACAGAAGTACGCGTCGCTCCTCCTTCGCGCCAACCTGGGGCACTTCGAGACTGCTCGCTGTCGGTGCCAAAACATCGACGTTTCTTTTCTTCAAATTGATTCGAATTAGGCGCCGTAGGGGTTGCGGTCGCGCTCGATGCGCTGGCGGATGTGGGCGTATTCGATTATCAGCAGCACCAGGAGTAGGGCCATGATGGCTAGGTAGCTCACCACGGCGCCCATCAGACCCAGCAGCTTAATCAGGATCACCGGCAGCACCACGCTTACGGCGAAGCAGATCAGGTAGATCTTGGTGACATCGCCGGCGTGGCGCAACACCGTGATGATGGCGTAGATAAAGTCGATTGCCGCGGTGACGCCGCCGGCGACAACCATTAGCAGTGCCAGCGTGCGGTAGCGCTCAAAGTTGAGGCCGTACATAAAGCTCATGATGGGGATGCCGGGGCCTGCCATAAATGCGGCGCACGCTCCGGTAATGACCACGATCAGTGCCATAACGGCAACAATAATCAAGTCAAAGCGGCGACGCTTGCGCGGATTCGCCCAAATGCTCGACAGACGTAGGAGCTGCGGTTTATAGATAAATCCAATGCTCAACAAAATAGCCTGCGCTGGAAAGAACAGTGCATTAAAGTACAGCTGGTATTTGTAGGCCAGTGTGCCTTCCATCACGAACTTGGGCATGCTCTCGATGAGGTTGAACAGGAACAGCGCACCAAAGAGCGGGGCGCACTGGATAAACAGGTGACCAGCCTCGCGCAGACTCATACGGCGCGATTTTTCGGTTTCGAGCAGGGCGAGCGGCGCGGTGACCAGCACGAGCGAGGCGATCGCGGCGATGCCCATGGCCATGGCGGCGATGGGCATGCTGCGCGTGAGGAACAGTACCACGCTAAAGACCGCGATGACGCCGACGGATCGTAGCGTTTGGCTCATGCCGGCCAGGTAGAGTTTGTCGGCCTGCTGCAGGCGGCCCTCGTACACGTCGGCAATGCCGTCGATCACCTTATACAGGTAGACGCCCAGGCCGATTGTGGCCATCTGCGCATCGTAGCCGCGGGCGCTGCTGTATACCAGGCCGCATGCCAGCGCGAGCGCTCCGCAGATCCAGCGGTTGAGCTGGTAAGAGGCAAAGGACGTCTTTTCGTCGATGTCCGAGACCTGGAAATTGCGCACGCCGTAGTTGCACGCGATCATGATGAGCGTGCCGGTGACAAAGGCGATGGAGAATTTGCCAGCCTCCTCGGCGCCCACGAGCTGTGTGGACACGATGGTGAGCAACGGAAACGCCATGCCCCATACGGCGGTGCCCAGGGTATTCCAAAGGTAGTCGCGACGGGTGGCGTGATCTTCGTACTCGGCTTCTTGCGTGGAGAAGCCGCCGCCGTAGACGGCTCCGAGCAGGCGGTTCCACCAGGCATTGACCATGCGGTGGATGGGGCCGGGCTGGCGATCGCGCTCGCGGCGACGGCGTGTGGCCTGGCTGCTGTCGGGACCGCCGGCGTTACGCTGGCTTAGCTCTTGGATTCGTGCGAGCTCCTCGGCGGTGTGCGATGCGGGGAACAGGCCGTTCTCGATGCGTCCGCCCTGCCCGTGCGCCCCGTCCGATACGGTGGGGTCGGCGACGCCATTGCGGCGGGCGATGGCGCGGCGAATGCTATCGATGGGCGTGATGCTCAAAGCGGAGTCCTTTCTATTGCTGCGCTCTAGTATAGACGCGACGGTGTTCGTTCGTGTTTTTGAACAGGTTGTTCGATAATTTCGGCGGCGCCATTCAGTAGACGGCATTTGGGGACGTTCCTTATGTGCCGGCACTTTGGGAACGTCCCTAAGTGCCGGCATCCGGGGACACTCCTTGAATGTTGCCTGTTCAAGAGTGTCCCTAACGACTAGGCCGCTTGCCTGCGATTTTTGACCGTTGGGCGGGCGCTTCGCCGTTGCCGCAAAAACGTTTTTGCATATCGGGTACAACGGGCTTTACGTGAGTAAAGTGCGCGCCGCGTCCACGTGTCGCGCTTTTAAAGGAGGCCCCATGCCAGGTGTTACCCCTGCAGAAGTTTTGTCCAACTTTGGTCTTACGCTGGTCGAAGATCCTGCCGAGAATCAGCCCCGTCTGCTGGTCGATCTACCCGCCGCGGAGCTCGTCGAGCACGCCATCCGCCGCGAAGAAGGCCGCATGGCATCCAATGGCGCACTCGTGATCGAGACGGGGGAGCGCGCCGGCCGTTCGCCCAACGACCGCTTTATCGTCGACACGCCCGACGTGCACGACAAGATCGCCTGGGGCGCCGTCAACCGACCGCTTTCGATCGAGAGCTACGAGACCATCAAGGCCGGTATCGTCAACTACCTCAACGAGCGCGATGTTTTCGTCACGCGCGGTATGGCCGGTGCCGATCGCAACCATACGCGTCGCCTGCTTGTCGCCTGCGAACGTGCCAGCCAGGCGCTCTATATTAAGCAGATGCTCGCTCGCCCGCTCGCTCGCGAAATTGCGCGCACCGGTGAGCCGGACTTTTGCGTGCTCGCCGCTCCCGGCTACCAGTGCGATCCCGCCATTAAGGGCCTCAACTCCAGCGCCGCCGTGGTCATCAACTTCCAGGAGCGCGTGATTCTGGTTGCCGGCACCGGTTACTCCGGTGAGATCAAAAAGTCCATCTTCAGCGTCATGAACTACCTGCTGCCCGTAGAGGACGACGTGCTGCCCATGCACTGCTCGGCCAGCATGGATCCTGTCACGCACGAGACCGCCGTGTTCTTTGGCCTGTCTGGCACCGGCAAGACCACGCTTTCGGCCAACCCCACGCGCCTACTGATCGGCGACGACGAGCACGGTTGGTCCGACATGGGCATCTTCAACATCGAGGGTGGCTGCTACGCCAAATGCGAGGGCCTGGACGCGTTCCACGAGCCCGAGATCTTCAACGCCGTCCGCTTTGGCGCGATCTGCGAAAACGTGGTGCTCGACGAGAGCCGCAAGCCCAACTACGATGACGTCTCGGTCACGCACAACACGCGCGTGGCCTACCCTGTGGAGCACATTCCCAACGCGTGGACCAAGGGTATGGGCACCACTCCGAGCGTCGTGCTGTTTTTGACCTGCGACGCCTTTGGCGTGCTGCCGCCCATCTCGCGCCTGACGGCCGACGCCGCCATGTATCACTTTGTGACGGGCTTTACGGCCAAGATCCCCGGCACCGAGGTCGGCGTCACCGAGCCCACACCCACGTTCTCTTCGCTGTTTGGCGAGCCGTTTATGCCGCTCGACCCCATGGTCTATGCCAAGATGCTCGGTGAGCGCATCGCCGACGGCCGCACGCGTGTGTACCTGGTCAACACCGGCTGGATTGGCGGCGGCTACGGCGTGGGCCATCGCATCGAGCTTGCCTACACGCGCGCCCTGGTGGCCCGCGCCCTCGACGGTACCATCGAGGACAGCGAGTTCGTTCACGATGATATCTTTAACGTCGACATTCCCACCACGTGCCACGGCGTGCCCGACGGCATCCTGGTGCCGCGCCAGTACTGGCAGAGCACCGCGCGCTACGACGAGGCGGCGCACAACTTGGCCGTGATGTTCGAGGAGACTTCGAGAAGAAGTACTCGCACCTGCCCGAGTCCGTGAAGGCCGCCGGTCCGCACGCTCAGGTGCACGCCGACGCCCGTCATCGCGGCCGCGGCCTGCTGGGACTCCGACACTAGCGTTGCTTCAGACCCAAAACCACCATAAAGGGGACAGGCACCTTTG
>DAWCEJ010000065.1:0-3422 GCA_052274955.1 Collinsella sp. | reverse complement strand
GGTCACACCGGCGTGTTCGACGCCGCCGTTAAGGCCGTCGAGGCTGTTGACGATGCTCTGTCCAAGGTTGTCCCGGCGATTCTTGCCAAGGGCGGCTTTGCGCTGATTACCGCCGACCATGGCAACGCCGATCACATGTTTGACGTTGCTTCCGACGGTTCCAAGCATCCGTTTACGGCTCACACCACCAACCGCGTGCCGTTCATCATCGTTGATGATAAGGCCAAGCTCACCGGTATCGAGGACGGCCGTCTTTCCGATATCGCTCCGACCATGCTCACCATGGCTGGTATTGAGCCTTCCGCCGAGATGACGGGTCGCGTGCTCGCCACCGAGGCCTAATAGAAAACAAATACCGTTTTCTAGTAAGGGGGTTGTCCACAACCGGACGACCCCCTTTTTGGTATTTCTGCCATTTCTACCCCGTCCCTAAATGGCAGGTGGGGGAGTGTTGGAGGTTGTGGTACAGTACTGGAGTTTGAATTGTTCTATTAAGGAGCTTATCTATGGGTCCGTTTCAGATTCTTCTGTTTGTCGTTTGGGCTGTTTCTGCCGTGGCGCTGACGATTCTCGTTCTGATGCATTCCGGTAAGGGCACCGGCGTTTCGGATATGATCGCTAGCTCGCTGTATAACTCCAGCTCTGCCACGGGCGTCATGGAGCAGAACCTCGATCGCCTGACGGTAATTATGGCCGTCGTTTTTGCCGTGTGTGTCGTTCTGTGCATGTTCTTCTTCCCGCAGGGCATCGTCGGCTACTAAGCATCGGCGTATATACGTTTGTAAAGGGTCCCGCATGTGCGGGGCCCTTTTTGTTTACAGACTTGTAACAGAGCCAAAATATCCCCACATACTTCGCCCAACTAAAGAAATTCTCGACCGTTAACCGGAATCAGCGCCAAATTGTGCATAAAATGCGCTACTGTATTGCAAAACGTTGGCCCGCATTGCATAACCAGCCATAACAGCGGACCGCGTTTGAATGGTTCGATTGGGCTGTCTCGACGTTGCCCGGCCGAATTCACTTTGTCCTATCTCATAAGGAGGATGGCATGGCTGATTCTATGTTCCACCAGCCCGTTGTGGGTCGTCGCGCCTTTGTTGGCGGCACCCTCGCTGCGAGCTCCATGGCTTTTCTTGCCGCATGCGGCAAGAAGGGCGGCGACGCTTCCGGTTCTGAGTCCGGTTCGACGCTGAACTTCTACATCAACAACCCGGTCTGCATCGACCCCTACAACGTCCAGGAGGATCAGGGCACTCAGGTCGAGTACCAGCTCTTCGACGCTCTGACGGAGTACGATAACGAGAAGGGCGAGATCGTTCCGCTGGCTTGCGAGTCCTTTGAGGCTAACGACGACGCCACCGAGTTCACCTTCAAGATCAAGAAGGCCAAGTTCCATAACGGTGACGACGTTACCTCCAAGTCCTTCAAGCTCGGTTGGGAGCGCCTGGTCAACACCAAGTCGGCCATCGCTACCGAGTATGGTCCTTCCGAGGTCTCCTATCACCTTTCCATGGTCGAGGGCTATGACGATCTGGTTGCCGGTAAGGCTACCGAGCTGACCGGTGTCACCTGCCCGGATGACGAGACCCTCGTCGTCAAGCTGACTTCTGCCTACGCCGACTTCCCCTTCGTCGCCTCTCACCCGGCTCTGTCCCCGGTTCCCGAGTGCGCCGAGACCGATGTCAAGAGCTTCTATCTTGCCCCGGTCGGCAACGGCCCGTTCATGATGGACGGTAAGTGGGAGGATGGTCAGGAGATCAACCTCAAGAAGTTCGACGATTATTATGGCGACAAGGCCAAGATCGACGCCATCCACTTCCAGGTCATCAAGGACGTGGAGACCGCTTACAAGGAGTTCCAGGCCGGTAACCTTGATGTCTGCGACGTTCCCGTTGCTCAGATCGACGCCGCCAAGAAGGACCGCGGCGAGTCCAAGGATGGCTACACCATGAGTGATGGTGCGCGCATGCTGCTCGGTTCCGAGCCTTCCACGTACTATCTGTCGTGCAACACCACGGCCGAGCCGTTCAACAACGCTGACCTGCGTAGGGGCATCTCCCTGGCTATCAACCGTGAGGCCATCTGCAAGACCATCTTCAAGGGCACCCGTACCCCCGCTGACGGCATCGTTCCTCCGGGAATCGCCGGCTACAAGGAGGGCGCATGGGAGTTCTGCGCCTACGACGTCGACAAGGCTAACGAGTACCTCGACAAGGTCGCTCCCGCTGGCGCTAACGGCGATCGTGGCATCAATGTGACCCTGTCCTACAACCAGGACGGCGGCCACAAGGAGATCATGGAGTCCATCATCGGCGACCTCGCCAAGGTGGGCGTCACCGCCGTCTCCGATACCCCTGAGTGGTCTGCCCTGCTCGAGCAGTATCAGAACTTCAACTATCAGTTCGGCCGTCTGGGCTGGATCGCCGATTACCCGATCATGGACAACTTCCTGTATCCGCTGTTCCACTCCGACTCCCTGGGTGGCGACAACCGCTCCGGTTACAGCAACCCCGACTTTGACGCCAAGGTTGACGAGGCCCGTGCCACGGTTGACGACGACGAGCGTATCGCCAAGATGCAGGAGGCCGACGCCATGGTCGCCGCCGACTGCCCGGTCATCCCGGTGATGTTCTACACGCACACCATCGCTGGCTCCGACCGCGTCAAGTACCTCTACGTTGATCCGCAGAAGCACGCCGATCTGGGTACCGCTGAGCTCGCCTAAGAGTTTGCAGCTTCCGTGAGGGTCAAGTATTTACGTAGACCTCATGGGAAACATACAGTTCCCCCTAACCTGGGGTAAACTGGCTGATGGTAATTTTGGGATGCCGGTCTGGCGATCGGCATCCCATTTAGGTTAATCCCTAGATAGGGGAGTGGTATGGGTAAGTACATCGTTAAACGTGTGCTTCAGTTCATCCCGGTGTTTTTGGGCGTCACGCTGATTCTGTTCGCCCTCCAGAATATCGTGCCGGGAGATCCGATCAAGCTGATCGGTGGAGACAAGGCTCTGTCCCCCGAGGTAGAGCTTCAGCTTCGCGTACGCTATCACCTGGTCCAGACGGACGAGGACGGTAACGCGATCCTTGACGAGAACGGCGATCCCGTTCAGACGTCGCTTGTAGACCGTTATCTGTATTACATGAACGGTCTGCTTCATGGCGATCTGGGTAATTCGTACCAGCGCAAGCTGCCGGTTACGGAAATCTTTGCCCAGAAGTATCCGTATACGGTCAAACTCGCCGCGTGCGCCATCGTGCTCGAGGCGATCATGGGTATCGGTGCGGGTATCATTTCGGCGGTAAAGCGTTATTCCTTCTGGGATATTTTGGTAACGCTGACCACGTCGATCCTCGTTGCCGTTCCCGCCTTCTGGCTCGGCATGCTGCTGCAGCTGTTCTTCGGCGTCATCCTTAAGG
>DAWCEJ010000064.1:0-2490 GCA_052274955.1 Collinsella sp. | reverse complement strand
CTCAAGGCCGCCGAGGACGCGGCCAGTGACGTCGGCGGCGTCACGCTCTACAAGAATTTCTCCATCGACGCCATCATCAAAAAGACCGCCGGCGACGACGGCACCAAGCGCACGCTGCGCACCTATGCGCACCGCACCAAGGTCGATATCGCGTCCTACTGTGAGGGCAAGGAGCCCAAGACGGACGATGAGGTAGCCATCGACCGTGTCTTCGCCACCAACAACGACCTCGCCGTGGGCGATAAGGTTGAGCTTGAGGGCCGCACCTACATCATCTGCGGCATCATGACCCAGCCCGATAGCCAGGCGCTGTTCCTCAACAATTCGGACTTTACGGTGAACACCATCACCTATGGCGTGGCCGAGGTCACCGACGCCGGCTTTGCTGCGCTCGAGGATGCCGGCGGCGCGCCCGCCTACACCTACTCCTTCACCTTTGCCGATCGCGGTCTCTCCACTGCAGATCGCATCGACGCCGAGCAAGATATGGTCGAGGCACTGACCGACGCCGATGCGCGCGTGGACGATCTGATCGATGCTGATTCCAACCAGGGCATTGGCTATGCGCGCGACGACGTGGACGGCGACTCCATGATGTGGATGACGTTGCTCGATATCATCATCGTGATCATGGCGTTTGTCTTTGTGGTCCTTACCGACGCCACCATCGAGGAGGAGAGCGCCATCATCGGCACGTTGCTCGCCAGCGGCTATCGTCGACGCGAGATCGTGCTGCACTACCTTGCACTTCCCGCTATCGTGGGCGTGGTCGCGGCGCTTTTGGGCACTGCGCTCGGCGTTGTGTTCTTTACCGAGCCCATGCGCAGCCTCTATTACGGTTCGTACAGCCTGCCGCCCTTCCAGGTGTACTGGAGCTGGGAGATCTTTGTGAAGTGCGCCGTGGTTCCCGCCGCCGCGCTCATCCTCATCACGCTGGTGGGTCTGCTTCGCAAAATGGGCAAGACGCCGTTGCAGTTTCTTCGTCACGAGGCGAGCGGCAAATCGGGCACCAAGCGCGGCCTGCAGCTGCCGGAGCGCATGGGCTTTGTTTCCCGCTTCCGCCTGCGCATCTTCCTGCGCAATCTGGGCAACTTCGCCACGCTCTTCGTGGGCATCGCGTTTGCCTCGCTGCTACTGCTCTTTGGCCTGGCGATCCTGCCCACGATGACGCACTATGCGGACAACCTCGAGACAAGCCTGGTCGCCGAACACCAGTACACGCTCAAGGCGCCGCTGGAGCTCGAGGGCACTGCCGAGGAGCGCGAGCAGTGGTCGGCACTCGAGCGCCTGCAGTCGGTGGACGGTGCGCTCCTCACCGCCGCCCAAGATGCCGATGACGAGCTTGACGACGCGGCCGATGCGGCGCAGGCGGCAGCCGATGCCGCGACCGCATCTCCGTCTGCCGAGAGCCTGACTGCGGCGCAGGATGCGCTTGCAAACGTCCAGGACAAGAAGGATGCGCTCTACGCGCGCCTCAATGACCTTGCCGATGCCCTCGGCTGTGACCGCGACGAGGCTATCGACCTGATCGACAAGGCCTCTAAGATCGACACTGACAACGACGATGTCCACCCGGTCAATACGACCGATAACGGCGTGGGCGCAATCGCGCAGGCCGAGAAATATGCCGTTTACCAGCTGCAATACGACCGCGGCGATGGTAATGGCGAGGAGACGATTTCTGTCTACGGCATCTCGCCCGATTCGCGCTATTGGAAAGACCTCAACGTCGGCGACGGACGCGTCGTCTTTGGCGGCGGTCTGCTCGACAAGTTTGGCTGGAGCGAGGGTCAGAAGGTCACGCTCGGCGACAAGTACGAGGGCGAGCATTATTCCCTTGAGTACACGGGCAAGGACTGTGCCTGGGGCTCCAAGTCGGACATGAATATCTATATGAGTATCGACGACTTTAACGAGCTGTTCGGCAACGACGCCGCCTACTTTAACGGCTATGTGAGCGACGAGAAGCTCGACCTCGATGCTCGTTACTTTGCCGGCGACACCACGCCCGACGACATGCGCGCCGTGGGCGACCAGTTCATTGGCATGATGAGCAAAATGATCGGCATGATGGTTGGCCTCGCGGTGTTTATCTTCCTGCTGTTTATGTACCTGCTGACCAAGGCTGTTATCGACCATAGCGCCCGTTCGATCAGCTACATGAAAGTCTTTGGCTATCGCGATAGCGAGATTTCGCATCTGTACATCCGCTCGATTACGCTGTGCGTGGTGGCGTCGCTCGTGCTGAGCCTGCCGGTCATTATTGGCTCGCTCACGGCCATCTTCCGCTCGATGCTGCTCGCCTACAACGGCAATATCGAGATTTACGTGCCCGCTTGGTCCATGGCGGCATGCGTCGGCATTGGCTTTGCGACCTACCTGGTCGTGGCGCTGCTACACACGCGTTCTATCAAGCGCGTCAGTCTGGCCGAAGCCCTCAAAGTCCAAGAGTAGTCATCGGGGACGTTCTTAAACGACTAGTCATCGGGG
>DAWCEJ010000063.1:0-7520 GCA_052274955.1 Collinsella sp. | reverse complement strand
GGCGGGGGCGGTGGAGGTGACCTCGGCGATCAGGATCTTGGTCTTGGCGGGAACCTCGATGCCGGCGAGCTCGGCGATCTTGGCGGCAGCCATGCCGGGAATGCGGTGATCGAGGGCGCCGTTCTTGAACATGGCGGCACGCAGGGCCTCCATCTCGGCACCCTGCTTGACGAAATAGCAGCCGCGCTTCTGGAACTCGGCCTTAACCTGGTCATAGATGGTGTCGATGACGGTCACGGACTGCTCGGAAGCGCAGATCATGCCGTTGTCGAAGGTCTTGGAGTGGATGATGGAGTTGACGGCGAGCAGCACGTCGGCGGTGTCGTCGATGACGACCGGGGTGTTACCGGCGCCAACGCCCAGGGCGGGCTTGCCCGAGGAGTAGGCGGCCTTGACCATGCCCGGGCCACCGGTGGCGAGGATGATGTCGACGTCGCGCATGACCATGTTGGTCAGCTCGATGGAGGGGACATCGACCCAGCCGATGATACCCTCGGGGGCGCCGGCCTTGACGGCGGCGTCAAGCACGAGCTTGGCGGCGGCGATGGTGCACTTGGCGGCAGCCGGGTGCGGGGAGATGATGATGGCGTTGCGGGTCTTCAGGCTGATCAGCGTCTTGAAGATCGCAGTGGAGGTGGGGTTGGTCGTCGGGATGACGGCGCCCACGATACCGATGGGCTCGGCGATCTTGGTGATGCCATAAGCCTCGTCGCGCTCCAGGACACCACAGGTCTTGGTGTTCTTGTAAGCGTTGTAGATGTACTCTGCGGCGTAGTGGTTCTTGATGACCTTGTCCTCAAGAACGCCGCGGCCGGTCTCCTCGATGGCCATCTTCGCCAACGGGATACGAGCCTTGTTGGCGGCCATGGCGGCCTCATAGAAGATCTTGTCGACCTGCTCCTGCGTGTACGTAGCAAAAAGCGCCTGGGCCTCTCGCATCTGAGCGAGCTTAGCCTCAAGCGCCTCTACGTTGTCCACAATTGCGGGAGTAGTGTTTTCCGGTGACTTTTTCACCATTTGTGTCTCCTTGCGATCGGAGATTTACCCTACGTCTTGCATGATAGCAAGAAATAATTCGGTAAACGGTAAGATTCCCGTAAAAGGCATACTAAAACGTTTCAATCAACTGAAACGTTTCAACTATAACTATCTGCCTATTGCATTGCCCCGCTCATTGGGGACAGACTTACATGAGTGCTTTCACTCATTTGTGACAGACATGGATTTGTCATTTTGCCGTTCTGGGCCTGTTTTTGGCGCAGATTGGATATAAATAGGTCACAGGCTCAGCATTTCGCGTTCCTTCTCTCCTTTTAGGTGTTGCCTGTACGGCTTTGAAAGGAGAGACCATGCCCCGATGCGCCCGCGAAATATCGCTCACCGGCTATTACCACGTCTTTGACCGCGGCAACTCCAAACAGATCATTTTTGAAGATGATTCCGACCGCTATCGTTTCTTATCGGACATCTCAGACAGGTTTGCGTGCCATGACGTGGCGGTGTTGGCCTGGTGCCTTATGGATAATCACTTCCATTTGATGGTTGATGACCCATATGACAACCTTTCAAAGGCAATGCAGTGCGCGCTGACGGCCTATGCCAAGTATTTCAATGGAAAAACGGGAAGAACGGGTCACCTGTTTGATAATCGCTATTCGCGGATCGCGGTCGAGTCGGACACGCAGGCGGTGCAGTTGCTCGATTATATCCATCTCAATCCTGTGAAAGGTGTGCTCGACTCGCTCGATGCCTACCGCTGGTCAAGCTACAAGGCATACCAGCTGGGATACGATCCCTTTGATATCTGTGACGCGGCCCCTATGCTCGATATTGTCGGAGGCTCTCGTTGCTATTGCGAGCATCTCGAGGAAGTTGCCGGGCGCATCTGGTCAGTGGAGATTCTTCCGCGCCGACGGATCCCCGATGAGGACGCCCTTTCCGTTGCGCGCGAAGTTTTGCCGAGCATGGATCCTGCGCTGCTCAAGGCCCTGCCACGCCCCGAACGCGATGCCTGTCTGCTAAGGCTCAGGCGGGCCCATCTTACGGTCAAGCAAATTGCCCGTATCACCGGTATCGGCGCTACAAGCGTAACCAAGGCCACCACAGGCTGGAACGAGGCGGCCTGAGGTATGGATTGGGGCCGATCGATGCACTGTGAGCTTAGGAAAGCATTCATCTAAGTCTGTCCCCAATGCGTGAAAACACTCATGTAAGTCTGTCCCCAATGAGTGCAAAAAAGGCGCCCTCCGTGGGGGAGGACGCCTTTGGTAAGTTCTATGTGAACGCGAGGTCTTTGACCCGGAGAGTCCGAGGTACTTGTTGGTAAGACCTTATTTAGGAGCGCGCAACCTTGCCGGACTTGAGGCAGGTGGAGCAAACGTTCATCTTGCGACGGTGACCATCGACGACGACGTAAACGCGCTGGATGTTGGGGCGGAACTTACGGTTGGTGACGCGGTGAGAGTGGCTGATGGAGCGACCGGCAACGGGGTGCTTACCGCAAACTTCGCAAACTTTGGACATAACTGACCCTCCTTGGGCGACAAACGAACATGTCGCGTTAACAAACAAGCCTGAACTATAGCACAGAAGCAGCTCCCTGTGCGTAATCTACACAGAGATATTCCTCTTTTGGCGATAGTGCTCACGCCACGGCCCTGGACGTAGATCCGATTTGCGTGCAGCAGAGGGGATTATGCCAGCTCGTGCGTGCGTTTTCAAGCTCGTCCCACAAATATATATAGGTTTATGGAGCATTGGGCTCCGTTTACGGATTGTTCTGTATTTATGCTCGCAATTAAGCTCGAGGTTGGCTACACTATCCCTTGACCATTAAAGGGGTACGAGATACCCACATGGAATTACATAGCTGCCAAAGAGCAGCCCTTCCTGTGGGTGTCTGGTCCGCTTTAAGCGGTCGGGCATCTATTTTTTTGACTGTGTCAGCAGTCAAGACATGTGAGGAAGGAGATCGATGGGCACGACTTCCCCCAAGGCGGTCATCATGGACGAGACCGCCGTCAATCGAGCGATGACCCGCATCGCGCACGAGATTCTCGAGCGCAACGAGGGCTGTGAAGACCTCGCTCTGGTCGGCATCGTCACGCGCGGCGACCTTCTGGCAAAGAAGCTCGCCGAGGAGATCAAGGAGATCGAGGGCGTCGACGTTCCGCTCGGCAGCCTGGACATCAGCTTCTACCGCGATGACTATGCGACCAATTTCGCTCCCGCGATCCACGCTACCAACATTCCCTTCAGCGTCGACGGCAAGCGCGTCGTGCTGGTGGACGACATCCTGTATACGGGCCGTACTATCCGCGCCGCTCTGGATGCCGTCATGGACCTGGGCCGTCCGAGCCGCATCGAGCTGGCAGTTCTCGTTGACCGCGGTCACCGTGAGCTCCCCATCTCGCCGGACTTTGTCGGCAAGAACGTTCCCTCGTCGCATGAGGAGAACGTGCACCTATATATGAAGGAAGTCGACGGCCACACCGCCGTCGAGATTAACGACGTCGCGCCGGGTTCCCACGTGGGCTCCGCGCCGCTGGGAGGTGAGTAGTACCGTGGCGTTCAACCATAAGCACCTGATCGACATTACCGAGTACTCCGAAGAGGACATCAAGCTCATCCTCGAGACCGCCAAGGCGTTCTCTGAGGTCAACGAGCGTGCGATCAAGAAGGTCCCCACGCTCAAGGGCAAGACCATCGTCAACATGTTCAACGAGCCCTCGACGCGCACCCGCAGCTCCTTCGAGCTCGCCGAGAAGCGCCTTTCGGCCGACAGCCTCAACTTTGGCGGCTCCTCGACCTCCACGGTCAAGGGCGAGAGCCTCGTCGACACCGTCGAGACCCTCAACGCCTACAAGATTGATTGCATCGTCGTTCGCGATAAGCACGCCGGTGCTCCCTACATCGTCACGCAGAACTCGCCCGCGAGCGTCATCTGCGCCGGCGACGGCAAGCACAACCACCCCACGCAGGCCCTGCTCGACCTGTACACCATCTGGGAGCACAAGGGTGACTTCCACGGTCTGAAGGTCGCCGTCGTCGGCGATATCGCGCACTCCCGCGTGTGCGGCTCGCTGATCCCCGCACTTAAGATCATGGGCTGCGAGACCTACGCCGTCGCCCCCGGCACGCTGCTGCCGCCGGCGCCCGAGGTCCTGGGCTGCGACCACGTGACGAGCGACCTCGATTCCGTCCTGCCCGAGCTGGACGTCGTCTACATGTTGCGCGTGCAGCAGGAGCGCCTCGAGGGCGCACCGTTCCCCACGATTCGTGAGTACCACAAGCTCTTCGGTCTGACCAAGGACCGCGAGAAGCTCATGAAGCCCGATGCGATTATCTGCCACCCGGGCCCCATCAACCGCGGCGTTGAGTTCGACTCCTATATGGCCGACCACCCGCAACGCTCCGTCATCCTGGAGCAGGTCTACGCCGGTATCTGCGTGCGTATGGCTATCCTGTATCTGCTGCTTGGAGGTGCCGATAATGGCCTTGCTTCTTAAGAATGCCCACGTCGTCGATCCGTCCGTCGAGCTTGACGGTGTCGTCGACGTCCTGATCGACGGTGACAAGATCGCCGAGGTCGGCGAGAACCTCGCCGCCGAGGGAGCCGAGGTCCGCGACCTTTCCGGCAAGTATCTCGTCCCCGGCCTGGTGGATATGCACGTGCATCTGCGCGAGCCTGGCTACGAGGTCAAAGAGGACATCGAGAGCGGCACCCGCGCTGCTGCCAAGGGCGGCTTCACCGGCGTGTGCGCCATGCCCAACACCGATCCCGTCACCGATAACGGCACCGTCGTGGAGTTCGTCAAGTCCCGCGCTGCCGAGGTCGGCCACTGCCGCGTCTATCCGTCGGGCGCCATGACCCGCGGTCTTAAGGGCGAGGCCATGTCCGAGATGGGCGATATGGTCGCCCACGGCGCCGTCGCCTTCACCGACGATGGTCGCGGCGTGCAGGGCGCGGGCATGCTCCGTCGCTGCATGGACTACGGCAAGATGTTCGGCAAGGTCTTTATGAGCCACTGCCAGGACGAGGATCTGGTCGGCCACGGCCAGATCAACGAGGGCAAGGTCTCGACCCGTCTGGCCCTCGAGGGTTGGCCGGCGGCAGGCGAGGAGCTGCAGATCGCTCGCGATATCGAGATCGCCAAGCTGACCGGGGCCAAGCTGCACATCCAGCACATCTCCACCGCTCATGGCCTGGAGCTCGTGCGTGCCGGTAAGGCTGCCGGTGTCCAGGTGACCTGCGAGGCCACCCCGCACCACATGTTCCTGACCGAGAACGACCTGGACGAGACCTACAACACCTCGCTCAAGGTCAATCCGCCGCTGCGCACCGACGAGGATGCCGAGGCCATCCGTCAGGGTGTCATCGACGGTACCGTCGACGCTATCGTTACCGACCACGCTCCCCACACCCCGTGGGAGAAGGCCCGCGAGTTCGAGCTCGCGCCCTTTGGAATGATTGGCCTCGAGACTTCGCTGTCGCTCGTGCTCACTGAGCTGGTCAACACGGGCAAGATGAGCGTGAGCCGCATGGTCGAGCTCATGGCCATCAAGCCGCGTGAGATTCTGGGCCTCGATCAGGTTCAGGTCAAGGCGGGCTCTGTCGCCGACCTGACCGTGTTCGACCCCTCCGCAACCTGGACGGTTGGCGAGGACGGTTACGAGTCGCGCGCCGAGAACTCCGGTTTTGCCGGCCGCACGCTCACCGGTCGTGCCACCGATGTATTTGTCGGTGGCAAGCAGACGCTTGCCGACGGCTGCATCTGCTAGCATAGCCTTATCGCTTTTGTGCGCGGCGCCCTTGCGGTGCCGCGCTTTCTGTTCGCCTGAACCATGCAACCGCATGGGGGATTGGAGCGTCTATGCCCACACCTTCCACTGCACGCATGCACGACTTCGAGGTCGTCTCGAACCGGGAGATTGCCGACGGCGTCTTCTCGCTCGTAATCTCGGCCCCCAAGCTTGCAAGTGCGCTCAAGCCCGGTCAGTTTGTGAACATCGCCGTCCCCGGCGATGCGTCTTCTCTGCTTCGTGTGCCCTTGAGTTTCTACCGCGCCGACGCCGAGGCCGGCACCGTCGAGCTGTGGTACGCCGTCGTGGGCGACGATACCCGCCGTTTGTCCCAGATGGGCCCTGGCGCCACCTCTAACCTGTTGGGCCCCGGTGGCCGTGGCTGGATGGTACCCGAGGGCACCAGGAAGGCACTGCTCGTCGCCGGTGGCATCGGCGTTCCGCCTGTGCTGTGTCTTGCCGGCATGCTTGCCGAGCAGGGTGTTGATGTGGACGTGTGCCTGGGCTTTGGTACCGCTGCCAAGGCTGTGGGTGTCGATGAGTTCCGTGCGCTGGGCGCCACGGTTAACGTGTGCACCGACGACGGTTCGCTCGGCACGCACGGTTTTTGCACCGATCCGGCAGCCGAGCTGCTTGGAGAGGGCGGCTACGACTACGTGGCCAGCTGCGGCCCCGCCGTCATGATGAAGAAGGTCGCCGCCGCTGCCGCCGAGGCCGGTGTGTACTGCGAGGTGTCGCTCGAGCGCATGATGAGCTGTGGCTTTGGCGCCTGCAACACCTGCAATGTCGAGACGGTCGACGGTATGAAGGGTGCTTGTATGTGCGGCCCCGTGTTCGATGCTTCCAAGGTGGTGGTCTTCTAGTGGGTACCGTGAACATGGCCGTCGATTTCGGCGGCGTCAAGATGCAGAACCCCATTAACACCGCAGCCGGTACCTTTGGCTACGGTTGGCAGTTCCAGAATTTCTTTGATGTCTCCCAGCTGGGCGCCATCACCACCAAGGGTTGCGCTGCCGAGCCCTGGCCCGGCAATCCCGCGCCCCGCATGGCCGAGATCCCCGGCGGCATGATCAACTCCGTGGGTCTGCAGAACCCCGGCGTTGCCGCTTTCGCCCGTGAGTCCGGTCCGTGGCTCGAGCAGCTGTCCAAAGACGGCTGCCAGGTCATCTGCCAGGTCGCCGGTCACTCCGTGGACGAGTTTGTCCGCGCGCTCGAGATGTATGTCGAGCTGTGCCCCTGGGCTGCCGGCTACGAGATCAACGTGAGCTGCCCCAACATCGCCGCCGGTGGTGCCGCCATGGGCTCCACGCCCGAGGGTGCCTCTGCCGTTATGGCCGCCTGCCGCAAGGTGACCGACAAGCCGCTGTTTGTGAAGATGGCTCCGGTCAACGTCGCCGAGATCGCCAAGGCCCTCGAGGCTGAGGGCGCCGACGGCCTTTCGGTCATCAATTCCATCCAGGGCATGGCTATTGACGTCCACACCCGCAAATCGCGCGTCGCCAAGCCCAAGGGCGGCCTTTCGGGCCCGCTGTGCCACCACATCGCCGTGCGCATGGTCTGGGAGGTTGCCCAGGCCGTCGATATCCCCATCAACGGTGTTGGCGGCGTCATGACCGGTGAGGACGCGGCCGAGTTTATCCTGGCTGGCGCTACCTGCGTGTCGGTCGGTATGGCCAACTTCGTCGATCCGTGCGCTTCGCTCAAGATCGCGCGCGAGC
>DAWCEJ010000062.1:0-1627 GCA_052274955.1 Collinsella sp. | reverse complement strand
GTCTTTGCGAGCACCTTTGGCCTGACGGCGTCGTTTGGTCTTGCCAACTACGACCTGCCTACCATTAACACCGCCTTTATCGCCACGGCCGCCATCACCTTTGTCTTTGGTGCGCTGGGCGTGACCTTCCCCAAGTTCTTCCAGCGTGTGTATGGCATTGGTTTTGGTATCCTGCTTGCCACGATTCTGGTCGAGATCGTGCTGATGTTCATGGGCGTTTCGCAGTCCATCACCGACCTGATCGTGATCGTGGTGTTCGCCGGCTTCATCGGCTACGACACCTATGTGGCAACGACGGTGCCGCCCACGCTGCCCAACGCCGTGCTCATGGCATCCAACCTGTTCGTGGACATTATCAACGTGTTCCTGCGCATTCTGAACATCCTCGGCCGTCGCGATTAAAGCGCGGCATTGCGATGCTTCCTGCCGGACACGGTAAAACGATGCGAAAGGCGGTCCTTCGGGGCCGTCTTTTTTGTGCGCGGCGGGGTATCATGGATGGGAAAAGCCGATAGCGGCAGCGACAGGAAAGGTGGCCACGTATGGCAGACGTCGACAACAGGAACCGTAACCGCAGGTCCAACCGAGCGGGTCAGCCCAATCCCAAGCGCGAGGCCCGTGCCAAGGCCGCCGAGCGTCACGTGATGACTGTGTCCGAGGCCTGCGCCAAGGATATCGAGCGTT
The DNA here is from genome assembly GCA_052274955.1 of Collinsella sp. Lineage (GTDB taxonomy): Bacteria > Actinomycetota > Coriobacteriia > Coriobacteriales > Coriobacteriaceae > Collinsella. The sequence continues at coordinate 943 of DAWCEJ010000062.1, read as the reverse complement.
CGCTTGCTGGTGTTCGCGAGTTTGACGGCATGCCTGCCGGCTTTGTCGCGGCGATGAAGGCCAAGGTTCAGACTGCTGTGGCCCCCGAAGAGCAGGTCGCCGAGGACGTCGAGAACGCGGAGACTGCCGAGGTCGAGGCAGCGCCCGAGACCGAGGCGGCGCCCGAGCCCGTCGAGGAGCCTGCCGAGGAAATCGCCGAAGCTGAGTCCGCGCCTGCTGAGGAGCCCGCTCCGGTCCTGCCCGAGGTCACTGTGCTTGATGCCTCCGCCACGCAGGCAATCCTCGATAACGGTCGCGGCTATGCGCAGTTCTGCGACATGGCCGTGCTCGCCTTTGCCTCGTTTACCAATCCGGGCGGTGGATATATTCAGGGTTATCTGGGCCAGGAGGCCACGCTGTGCGCCGATTCGTATCTGTACAACGTTCTCGATAAGCAGCGTAAGTGGTACGGCGAGAACCGTCGCCGCAACATCAACTGCGAGCTCTATCGTAACCGCGCCCTGGTGGTGCCTGCGGTGCGCTTCGACCGCAACCACGTGCATGCATACGCCGACGTGATCGTGGCCGCCGCGCCCAACGTTAAGCGCGCCCGCCAGGAGTATCGCGTGAGCGACGATGCTCTGCTGGATGCCCTGCGCGACCGCATTCGCTTTGTGCTCGCCATCTGCGACGAGTTGGGTCGCGAGAAGCTCGTGCTGGGCGCATGGGGCTGCGACAACAACGGCTTTGATGCCGAGGCCGTGGCCGAGCTCTTCCGCAAGGAGCTCGCATCGGGCGACTTCAAGGTCAAGCAGGTCTTCTTTGCCGTGCCCTCTACGCGCTGGGACGAGGACTTCGCCAAATTCGAGCACGTGCTGGCAAACTTCCCCGAGCGAAACGAGGAGTCCTATGCTCAGGTTGCCGCCCGCGCCGCAGCCGCCCGTGCCGCCGAGCAGGCTCAGGC
>DAWCEJ010000061.1:0-4507 GCA_052274955.1 Collinsella sp. | reverse complement strand
TCGTTTCCCCAACCGTACGGATTCAGCCCGCCCAGCGTCGTCTATGAACGACCCCGTAAAAACTCAAGGGACACCAATGCAATGTCATCGTCCAGCGCCGATTCGGTAAATCGGTCAAGCTCGCCCAAGACCTTGCCGCAAATGCCCGACACGCCCTCACCCGAGACAGAGAGCAGAAGGTCGCGAAGGCGCTGCTCGCCAAAGAAAGCACCCGAGCGGTCACGCGCTTCGATTGTTCCGTCGGTGTACATAAATAGCATGTCACCAGGAGCGAACGTAAACACGCCTGTCTCGTACACCATGCTCTCAAAGGCACCGATTACCCCCGATTGGCATCCAAGCAGCTCGACCTCTCCCCCACGAGCCTCGCCGCCACCCAGCGGCATCGACTCTGGCCTGATGACCATGGTCGGAGGATGGCCCGCCGAACAATACGTTGCGCTTCCGGCTTTAAGGTCAATCTTGGCGATAAAGGCCGTCACGAACGTCTCGACCCTCGAAAAGCCCATAAGCATGCTGTTAAGGGAGCGTGCCATGCGGGCCGGTCCAGCGCCCTCCCAGGCATATGCCGTCAGGGCCGTCTTGACGAGTGCGGACATCGATGCAGCCTCAATGCCTTTGCCAGACACATCGCCCAGAATCATGACGGCGCAATCGTCGGGAAGACGGATGAGCGTATAGAAATCGCCGCCGACCAACGCCGAGTTCGTGGCCGACAGGTACACCGAATCGGCGGCGATTCCCGGAACATCCCCCAGTGAATTTCTCATGCCAATCTGGAGGGTCTGGGCGATATGGCGCTCCTCACGCTTTTGAGATTCGCCTTCATAGATCAGTTCAAAGTCATGAGCCAAGTGCACCAAGTAGTCATATTCAAGGTCATCAATCGGCTCTTGGCTACCATCACGAAGCAGCAGCGCGCGCGTCGTCGGGCCCTTCGCAACAGAAGCAGGAACGATCGCGTCGTTACTGTGCTTGCCATCGCCCTCAGAGCGCGGGCGCCCCGCCTCGATGCCGGCGTCGACGTAGAGACCCTGGCAAGGCAGGCCATGTGCCCTAAGCCAGCCTCCCATAGGCATCGATTCGTCAACGCGAGTTATACGGACGTGTTTAAGGTCCTCGGCACTCGTGCCGCCCAAAACAGATGCCTCAAAGCCATCAGGGGCAGCCCCCAAACGTGCCGCTGGCGCCGTCGTGGAAAAGAAAAGCTTCTCGGGATCGTCCGGCAAAGCAACGCGACTGCCGCCTTCAAAATCTATGACGTAGGAATCCAGACTGGCGTCATACTCAATAGGGCAAAAATGGCAGTTGAGCATATTGCAGATCTCGGACGATACCGCCTGGGTAGCCGCGGCGGAATCGTCTAGAAAGGTAAACAACTCATCCCGCAAGACATTGAGCGAGCGGCCAAGCTCGGCCGTGCGACGGGAGCGAAGGCTCGATGCCATGCCGACCAGCTGGATAGACAGGTAATCGCAAATGACCTCGAGCACATTAACGTCATAGGCAAGCGGTGCCTGGGGGCGTTTCCAACCAACTTCCAGCACGCCAAGGATCTGCGTACCGTAAAAAACGGGAAGACAGATTTCACTGCGGTACGGAGGCATATCTTGCATGCGCAACAGGTGCTTAGAACGATTATCCAGGTCCATGAACATACCGGAGGCGGCCTTATCGCCCTCAAGGTCCTGTTGAATCGACAAGCGACAGGCACGCGACTCGCGAAGAACATACGTCGGAATGCCAGCGCCATACGGCAAAAACTCGGGCAGGTAGCTGTCGAGCAGCTCCTTGGAAACACCGCGAAGCTTAAAGCCGCCGCTCTCAGAAAAATAGATAGCAGCACCCGAAGCATCGAGCGTTCCTACAAGCTGGTTCAAAACGGTATCAAGCAGGCTGGGCAACTCATCGGAGCCCACAGTGCTCATAATGACCGAGAGCGTGCCAGAGAGACGCTTGTTCGCCACTCTAAGCTCCGATAACGCACGCTTGAGTTGCCGGTCGTGAGAATACTGTTCCTCGATACTGTGAAGCGCCACCAGGACACGTGGTGCGCGGCGCCCAAAGATGTGTGGAGGCGTTACGGAGCCCGCACGAACCAAGACGGGAATAAAAGAGCCGTCACTCAGTTTGAGCATCAGTTCGTTCTCGGAGCCATCAGTTTCAAATGGCAGACGATGTTCCGTCGCACGTTCAAAAGCGGACGAGTACAGGACGTCTTTAACATCTCCACCGATGACGTCGGCGCGTTCCTCGCACATCAAACCAAGTAAGCGATTATTCACATGCAGAATGGTTCCGTCGAGCTCGCAGATGATGACAGCATCGCTCGTGATCTCGACTAGTTGGGCAACGTCTGCCCACTCGTTGCGTTCAAGCGTTTCCATCGTGGATCCCACCGTCTATCGATAACAAAAAAGCCTCCGAAGAGGCTTCTCAAATGCGATGGTGTCGGAGGCGGGACTTGAACCCGCATGACCAAAAAGCGGTCACTAGCACCTCAAGCTAGCGCGTCTGCCAATTCCGCCACTCCGACATGGTATGTTGTTGATTCGCGGATCGTTTTGTTGGACCCGCGCGTTCAACGAGGAAGATAATAACCTATGATTCGAGAACTGTGCAAGCACTTTTTTCAAAAAAGTTTACGAATTTGTAATTGCGCAGGTAGATCCGCATGTCCGGCCCCGAATCGGTGCTGCCTCCCGGCGCGTCCTCGGGCATGAGCGATATTTTGCTGCGCACTTCGTGCTGCAAAATATCGCTCCCCCTGCGGAATGCGCCGGGAGGCAGCACCGATTCGGGGCCTACCAACACATACTCCAGGCACAGTTCTCAAACATGTTCTGGGGCTGATGCAAATTTGGTGGCTCGGCAAAGCCGAGCCCTTATATGGGGAGGCCGGAGCTAAAGCTCCGGCCTCGCTCAATTTCCTATTAGATTAAGTGAGCGATCAAGGAATCTCACCCCTCTACAGTGGTAACACAGGGCCCGTGCTGGACTTAGTTTTCAGAACATTCCGCAGACCAGGAAACCCCCTTATCCGCAGCTCCGAAGGAGCAGGATAAGGGGGTTTCCATGGTCGAGGACGTTCTGAAAACTAAGTTCAGCACGGGCCCGGACGATAACAACCGGCTACAGGTCGATGTGCGATTCCTTGATCGGGAACGGCTCCGCGAAGTGGCACGCGCAGCAGTGACCCGGGGCAACTTCCTTAAACTCAGGAAGCTTCTCGGAGCAGATGCTCTGCGCGATCGGGCAGCGCGTGTGGAAACGGCAGCCGGTCGGCGGATCCAGCGGCGATGGCGGATCGCCAGCGAGGATGATGCGTTTGCGGGTCTTCTGGATATCCGGATCGGGCACCGGCACGGCAGACAGCAGCGATTGCGTGTACGGATGGTGAGGCTCGCTATAGAGCGTCTTCCAGTCCGAAACCTCGACCATCTTACCCAGATACATAACGGCAACACGGTCGGAGATATGCTGCACGACAGAGAGGTCGTGAGCAATGAAGAGATAGGCCGTACCGAATTTGTCCTGGAGCTCCTTAAGAAGGTTCAGAACCTGGGCCTGAATGGATACGTCAAGTGCAGAGACAGGCTCATCGCAGATGATCAGCTTGGGCTTCAGCGCAAAAGCGCGGGCGATGCCGACACGCTGACGCTGGCCGCCCGAGAACTCATGCGGATAGCGGTTGATGTGCTCGGGGTTCAGACCGACGACATCCAGCAGCTCACGGACGCGCTCGATACGCTCTTCCTTGGTGCCCACACCATGAATGGTCATGGGCTCGGAGACGATCTCACCAATCGTCATACGAGGGTTCAGTGAAGCATAGGGATCCTGGAAGATAAACTGCATCTCGCGACGCATATCCTTGATCTCGTGCTTGCTCATCTCGGCAACATCTTTGCCCTGGAAGAACACCTTACCTGCCGTCGGCTTCGTCAGGCGCATGATGGTGCGGCCCGTGGTGGACTTACCGCAACCAGACTCACCGACCAGGCCAAAGGTCTCGCCCGGATAAATCTCGAACGAAATGTCATTCACAGCAGAGACGACGCGCTTGGAAAAACGCTTGGCGAACATGCCGGACTCTGCGGGGAACTCCTTAGAAAGGTGCTCGACCTTCAGCAGCGGAGTGCGCTCGTTATTGTCTGCCATTTACGCCTCGCCTCCCTTCTTGGAATCCTTACGCGTGCGGGACGTCTCAGGGGCGTTCTTGAGGAACTCGGGGTCACCGGAATAATGGCACGCAGAATAGTGGCCGGACTCGGTGACAACGCGCTCGGGGCGCTGCTTGCGGCACTTGTCCGTCGCATAGGGGCAGCGAGGAGAGAAGACGCAGCCCTCGGGCAGGTTCATGAGCGAAGGCGGGTTGCCGTGAATCGGCGTCAGCGGCTTCTTCTCTTCGATGGCCTGCACCGCGATAGAGCGGATAAGGCACCAGGTGTAGGGGTGGCGGCTATCGTAGAAGATATCCACAGCAGAACCGAACTCGACGGGACGG
>DAWCEJ010000060.1:0-1181 GCA_052274955.1 Collinsella sp. | reverse complement strand
CGCAATAGCCTTGCAGCCACTGGAAGGCCGCGGCCCCCACCACGACGAGGGCGAGTTTGGTAACAAGCGGCAGCAAGGCGTCGAAGTCCACCTGACCCGCCGCGACGATGAGGTCGATGCCCTCGCCAATGAGGATGGGCGTATAGAGCTGCAAGATCACCGAGATGGCGGCGCTCACAAACGACGCCGCAAGCGAGACGCGGTGCGGACGGACGTAGCCCAGTAGGCGGCGAGTTACCACGCTCACGGGGTAGCGCTCGGGGTCGCCGGGCTGACGAGGGCCATCACCCAGGTCGTTGAGGCTATCGTTGCCGGACACGTTGGCCGTCATCGTGGCGACCGAACCGGAAGAAGTATACGGATTCACTTAGCAGCCCTCCTTTGCGCAAGTGGATGCCGGGGCAGCCGGGGTGGACGCGAGACTTGGGACGGACGCGGGCGTCACGCTCCCCTGCTGACCCTCGAGCTCCTCGCGACGAAGCTGCGACTGGCAAATCTCGCGATAGAGTTGGCAGCTTGCGTACAGCTCGTCGTGCGTACCCAGGCCCGCGACCGAGCCGTGGGCGAGCACGCAGATCATGTCGGCATCGCGCACGGTCGAGACGCGCTGGCTCACGATCACCGTGGTCAGCGGGATCCCGCCCGCGGCGGCACCGCGTACGCTGCGCTCGCGGATGGCGTGGCGAAGCGCCGCGTCGGTCTTAAAGTCGAGCGCCGAGGCGGAGTCATCCATAATCAGAATCTGCGGCGAGCCCACCAGGGCACGCGCAATGGTCAGGCGCTGGCGCTGACCGCCGCTGAAGTTCTTGCCTTCCGCCTCAACCGGGGCGTCGAGCCCCTGCGGCTTGTTGCGCACGAACTCGCTCGCTTGCGCCATATCGAGCGCCGCCCAGAGCTCCTCGTCGGTCGCCGACTCGTCACGCCAGGTCAGGTTGCTGCGGATGGTGCCGCTCACGAGCGACGCGCGCTGTGGAACAGTCGCGACCACATGGCGCAGCTGATCGAGCGGCCAAGCGCGCACGTCGGCACCCATTACGCTCACGCTGCCGGCGCCCGTGTCGTACAGGCGCGGGATGAGCGAGATAAGCGTCGACTTACCGCTGCCCGTGCCGCCGATAATGCCGAGCGTTTTGCCCAGCGGCAGCTCCAGGGTCACGTCATTGATGGCGTTGGCGGCGCCC
>DAWCEJ010000059.1:0-11944 GCA_052274955.1 Collinsella sp. | reverse complement strand
TCATGTCGCCGCTGGCGGCAATCGCCGCACCGTCAACCGGTAACGGCGATTCTGTTCAGGGGGGGGGTAGTTCTGTAGAGAACACCGTTGCCGCCGGTAACCAAGCGGTCGTAAAGACGGCTGCCCAGCTGGCAGAGGAGTCGGCAAAGCAGCTCAAGGACGCTCAGGCCGCCTACGATGCGGCTCAGAAGAAGGCCGACGCGGCGGGCCAGTCTCAAAAGCAGGCACAGCAGCAAAAGAATCAGGCCTCGCAGGCTGTGAGCGACAACGAAATCGAGCAGAACGCAGCAGAAGTCGCCGCGCTCCAGGAGAAGATTGACGAGCTCAAAGCCGCCGTCGAAAAGACCGAGCAGCAGCAGAAGAAGCTGGGCGACCTGAACGATCGGCTCGAACAGGCCAACAAGAGTGTCGAGGATAAGACCCAGGCGCTCAAGGACGCCAAGGCAAAGCAGGATGAGGCCAAGAAGGCCCTCGATGATGCCCAGGCCAAGCTCGAGGCCATGGGTATGGACGAGTACGAGGCCGCCAAGAAGGCTGTCGGGGACGCGCAGGCAAAGCTCGATGATGCCAATAAGGCCGTTGCTACTGCACAGGCCAATCTGGACCAGGCCAAGGCTGCCGAGGCTAGCGCCCAGCAGGAAAAGAAGGACACTGAGACCGCTCTGACTTCCGCCCAGGCCAAGAAGCAGGAGACTGCCGCTGCTCTCGCTGCTGCGACCACTGCGCGCGATAACGCCCAGCAGAAGTTCGACCAGGCGCAGGCCGCGCTTGATGCCGCGACCTCGGGCACGGGTATCGATCTGAACGCGCTCGAAGCTGCCAAGGTCACTGCCGCCAGCGAGCTCGCGACCGCGCAGGCCGCGCTCGATGCCGCGACGACTGCAGACGCCACTGCACAGGCGAACCTGCAGGCTGCGCAGACTACCGTCACCGCCGCGCAGGAGAAGGCCAACGCCGCCAACGCTGCTGTGGCATCTGCCAAGTCTGCATACGATGCGGCAAACAAGGAGTACAACGCCGCCGCCAGCGAGCGCGACGCCGCCAAGGCCGCATACGAGAAGGCGCAGCAGACCGAAGCAGACAAGAAGACCGCGTACGATAAGCTTGTCGAAGTTCGCAAGCAGAAGCGCAGCGAGTGGGAGACGGCATGCGCTGAATCCGATACCGCCAAGAAGGCATACGACACCGCGAATGCCGAGGTCGAGAAGCTTAACCAGCAGATTGCCGACCTCAAGTCGAACATGACCGTAGACCAGAATGTTATCAGCCAGGGCATGTTCGGCTTCATGAACTACATCATCGGCGGCAGCCAGTTCACAGCCACGCAGAAGAAGAACGCCCAGGACGCCGTATCGATGCTGACCGGTGCCGATGACAAGGCCGAATGGTATGACCAGTACGTCGATCAGGACATGTCTCGCGACACCAACCCGCTTTCCCTGGAGCAGATGCGCAACGCCCTGACATATCTCGACACCCAGAACAACCTCCGCAAGGCGAACGGTCAGTCGGCGCTCAGCGTCAGCCTCCGCATGACTGTGGCAGCCGCCCTTAATGCATCATATTCATCGAACATCTGGAGACACTCAGGCTGCTACTGGGATAACGGTGAAAATCTTGCCGGCGGAGGCGGCGCATATACCGGCGGCGAGACCGAGGATACACTCGGTTGGCCCTATACTGGTCTCTACACTCAGGAGAAGGTTAATTACGAGAATTGGATTAAAAAGTACGGTGCGGATAGCGAGGCTGGCAAAGCTCTCATGGCTCATCGCTATGATTCGTACTATATCTACCAAAACTATCGCGATGTGTATTCCGGCACAAAAGATGAAAACGGTAAGGAAAGAGGAGACGGCTGCGGGCACTATCTCAACATTATCGATTCCGCTACGGTGGCTATCGGTATCGCAACCGGTAGCGGTAAGAACACCGATTCCGAGGTAACCGCATTCGATTACAGCGATGATGACACTCAGGCTGATTTCACTGTCTCCGAGTTCAAGAAGCTCGTCAACGACTACATCGATTCTGCCTATAACGCTGGCGGCACGCAGGCGCAGAAGGCGCAACTCAAGGAGCTCCAGAGCAAGCTCGCCGAGGCGCAGAAGACGCTGGGCACGGCCGATACGGCATATCTCGCTGCTCTCAATAATCAGAAAGACGCACAAGACGCCTATACCGCGGCCGACACGAACGTGAACACCGCCAAGGGCGAGTACGAGAAGGCCAAGTCCGGCACCGCCGCCGCGAAGACGGCATACGACGCCGCCGAAGCCAAACTCAAGGGTATCGACGTCAAGACGCCCAAGACCAAGCTCGACGCCGCCAAGGGCGAGGCCGCTACTGCCCAGGCAACTCTCGATAAGGCAAACGCCACGCTTGCTGACAGCAAGACGAAGGCAGCCGATGCCGCTGCTCACAAGGCGAAGGCTCGCAGCGCCCGCGATGCCGCCAAGGCAAAGTCCGATCAGGCCAATGAGGCGTATGACAACGCCACGGCTTCGGTCAAGGACCTTACCGCCAAGTGCGATGCCGCCAAGACGGACCTTGCGAACAAGCAGGGCACGCTTGACGATGCCAAGAAGGCCGACGACGCTGCCCAAGCTGGCGTTGACAAGGCTCGGGCCGCAGATACGCACGCCGCGACCACTCTTTCGGACGCCAAGCAGGCAGTTGATGCCAAGAAGCAGGCCCTGTCCGACGCGCAGGCGAAGGCCAAGGCCGCCGAGGGTGAGCTGGCCGGCGCAAACAAGGCCTTCGAGCGCTTCGCCGGCGCCCAGAAGGCGGTCGACGACGCCAAGGCCGCCTATGACGCTGCCGTCGCCGGTGTCGCCGATGCCCAGAAGCAGCTCGAGGCCGCCAACGAAGCCGTCGTCGATGCGAACCTCGAGATCGTCAAGGCCAAGGCCGAGCTTGCCAACGACGAGGCGCTCAAGGCCGATCTTGAGGCTGTCGACCACAAGGCATCCCTTGCCGCGGGCACGACGGGCAACGAGAAGCTGGTCAAGCTTAACGCTGCCTACGCTCGCTATAAGGCTGCCGTCGATGCCGCCGCTGGTCTCAAGGCTGCTCTGAGCGATGCCGATGCCAAGCTGTCCGATGCCAACGACGCCTATGCCGCCGCGCTTGCCGAGCTTGGCGATGCCAAGGATGCCCTGGCTGCCGCGCAGGCCGAGTACGACAAGTATCATCCCAAGGCTGAGCCGCAGGCCAAGCATCAGGTTGCGCAGGCTGCTGCAAAGGCTCCTGTCGCCAAGAAGAAGGCCGCGCCTGCCGCGCTCGCCCAGACTGGCGATGACTCCGCACTTGCAGGTGAGGTCTTCGTTATCGGCGGTATTACGCTCGTGGCTGCGGGCGTGACGCTGGGCGATCGTCGTCGCAAGCAGATGTAGCGTTTCGAGCGTGGATTCTGCAACGAACTTCGGTTCATGGCAGGAACGCTTCGATAGCTAAACCGATAAGGCCGGCGCGCTGTCACATGCAGCGCGCCGGCCTTTCTTTGCGTTGGCATCAAAAAGCCCGGTCGGTAGCCGCGAAAGCTACCGACCGGGCAAATCGTAGGCAATATGGTTGCTGTCGAGCAGCTGCTCAGCTTATCCCAGCAGGCTCAGGCCCACGGAGACAAACGCTAGGATAACGCCGACGATGGACTCGCCGCCCAGCAGGCCGCTGGCGACGACCAGGCCCTGCTCCTGGAAGGCGGCGTCCTTGGCGGCCTTCTCCTCGTCCGAAAGGCCGGCAGTAGCGTCGCGGTGTGCGGCCCACTTGTCGTAGGCGAGCTTAGCGCAGGAGCCCAGGAAAGCCGTGAGCGACATGTAGAACGGCAGGTACACGCCCAGGCCGATCATCATGGCCGGAATGCCGAGCCAGTACATGACGATACCGGCGATAAAGCCGCCTGCGAACCACGGCACGCTCGGGATGCCCGAGACCATGGTGGCGACCACACTTGCCTGCGCGGCAACAAAGCTCTTGTCGGGGCCAAAGGCGTCCGGACCATAGGCGGTGACGAGCGCGACCATGACGGCGGCGGCGACCAGGGCGCCCACGATGCCGCCGATGGCCTGGCCGACCCACTGTGCTCGCGGGTTGGTGCCCAGCACGGCACCGGCCTTAAAGTCGTTCATGACGTCGCCCGCAAGGCCGCACGCCACGGCCACGATGCCGGCGATAAAGAACAGCTTGACCTGAGCGATCTGTGCGAAGGCTGCCACGATGAGCATGACGATGAGGCCGAAGATCTCCATGGGGTCGATGCCCGTCTGGCCGCAGCTCTGCGCGCTCATGATGGTGGTGACAAAGGTGAACAGCGTGACGATGACGGCCGGAACGGGGCCAAGGTCGAGCACGATGGCGATGATCACGGCGATGGCGGCAGCGCCCGGGCCGATGATGCCGGCGTCGAGCTTAAGGGAGCCCGAGATGAGCGACTGCTCGTCAGTGTCGGTGGAGCTGTCGGCGGCAAGACCGCGGACGATACCGGCGACCTGCGGCAGGATGTCCTTGAGGACGACGGCGACGCCAAAGCCCATCATGAGGCCCATACCCAGGGACTTGACGATGCCCTGCGCAGTCACAACGTCGAACAGACCGGCAGCGGTGCCGCCCACAATGATGCCAAAGTTGCCCAGCAGGGCGCCGGCAAACCAGAAGGCGACGGGGGCGAAGCCCACGAGGAAGCCGACGGAGAGCAGCATGGGCGAGTTGTAGATGCCAAAGGTCACGCCGAGGATATTGAGCGTGCACAGCATGCTGGGCACCACGCCCAGGGCGTCGCGAAGCACACTGTAGATGCCTGCGATGGCCATGGAGCCAAAGAGCTGCTTGCCGGTCTTGCCGCCGGCCTCGGTTGCGCGCAGGGTCTGAGCTGCGGCGTTGCCGGTGGGGAACTCCAACGCGGCGTCCACGATAAAGTGACGGTGGATGAGCGCGGTGGCCAGCAGACCCAGGATAGTGCCGGCGAGTGCCACGATAAACATGTCGAGCCAGCTAATCTGGTCGGCATAGCCCAGCATCCAGGCGCCCGGGATGGTAAACGCCAGACCGCCGGCGACCATGGCGCCTGCGGACATGATGGTGTGGGTGACGTTTGCCTCGTTGAGGCTGGCGTTGCCCATGAGTTTGAGGAAGAACAGCGAGATGACGGCAGCAAAGACGATCGGCCAGGGGAGTGCGCCCATCTTGAGGGCGGTGTAGGCCGAGCTTGCCGTGATGATCACGCAGCCAAGGACGCCGATGACGACGCCGCGCAGCGTGAGTTGCCCGCGCATCGAGGCGCGGTTCGAGGGATTGCTCATATAAAACTCCTTTGCGTATATCCGCTTCCCCCGGGAGCGCCGTTACGGATACGGCGCGGGAAGTCGGGTTACCAAGGGCCGCCGCGTGAGCTCGCAAACGACCGCGCACCAGTATAACCGCAAGGTAGTCATTTTGGGACGGCTGGTTTAGGTAGGCGATATACTGCTGGGCAGACGAAAGGAGCGCCGACGATGCTTAATGGGTGCGCATATATATTGACGGTCGACGTGGGCAACACATTCATTCGCTTTGGCCTGTTTGCCGAGGATTCGGCCGCGGCGCAGGAATGCCCGCTTGCGACGTGCGAGATCACGACGCCGTCGAGCATTACGGCAGACGAGGCGCGCATGAGGCTCGCGCAGGTCATGGGCGCATTGGCAGCCGATGCGGGCATGCCGGGTGCACTCGTTCCCGCGGCCGCAGTGCTGAGCTGCGTGGTGCCGGCGCTCGAACGCCCATGGAAGGCGGCGCTTTCCCGTACCTGCACGGGACGCGTGCTCACCGTGGGGCCGGGCCTCAAGACCGGCATGCCCGTGCACTACGACGACCCGGCCGAGATCGGCCCCGACCGCATCGCCGACGCCGTGGCGGCCCGTGCCGTCTACGGCTCTCCGTGCATCGTGATCGACCTGGGCACGACGACCAATATCGAGGTCATCGACGCGCACGGTACCTTTGTGGGCGGCGTCATCGCGCCGGGTCTGGCGCTCGGCGCCCGCTCGCTTTCGGCCGCTGCGGCGCGTCTGCCGCAGGTCGAGCCCTCGGCACCGACGCACGTCATCGGCCGTAACACGCGCGAGGCCATGCGCTCGGGAGTGGTCTTGGGCGAGGTAGCCCGCATCGACGGCATGCTCGACATGGTGCTTGCCGAGATGCGCTCGACCAAGGCGGCGGGGGAGGATGGCGTGCCCATCGTCATTACCGGCGACGATGCCGAGGCGCTCGCGGCGCTGGTCGGCCATAGCCTGACGGTCGATGACGCGCTGACGCTGCGGGGTCTCGCCGAGCTCTACCGCATCAATCAAAAGCCTCGTCGCGCATAAAGCCGAGGACATCGGTGGGAGAGGAAACAGCCCCACCTTTCACCTGCTACAATGGGTCAAATTATTGCGATTACGGAGGTGTCTGCCATGTCGGACGATCTTCATCAAACTTCGTCAGGCAAGCGCCTGGACGTCATTAGCTGGGACGAGTTCTTTATGAGCGTGGCCATCGCCGCGCAGCGCCGCAGTAAGGACCCCAACACGCAGGTGGGCGCGTGCATCGCCAGCACCAACCACCGCATCCTTTCGGTGGGCTACAACGGTACGCCCTCGGCGCTCAACGACGACTTTTTCCCGTGGGGCACGAGCGACGACCCGTTGCAGGACAAGCACAACTACGTGGTGCATGCCGAGGCAAACGCCGTGCTCAACTACCGTGGCTCGCTCAAAGATCTTGAGGGTTCCACGGTCTACGTCACGCTGTTCCCGTGCCACGACTGCGCCAAGATTTTGGCGCAGGTGGGCGTGGGCGAGGTTGTCTACCTGGACAACAAGTACGCCGACACCGATGACGGACGCATCAGCCGCCGCATCCTCGACTCCTGCGGCATTAGCTACCGCCAGGTTATCGTCGATGTTCACATCGGCACCGAGGGGCAGGCTCAGCAGTAGCGCGTGGCAACGCCAGCTGGCAACAAAAGGCAGCCAAAAGAGCCCCGTCCCAAATTGACTACTCGTGAAAGTCGCGTCTGCGCGCATGGACGGCTCGTGAGCGGGTACACGGCTGTAGTAACATAGCTTCTGTCCGCGGGCGCGCCCGCGTAATTGTGAGAAAGGAGCCCCTGTGGCTGTTAACGAAGAGCTGCTTAAGAAGGTTCTTGAAGAGATTCGCCCCAACCTGCAGGCCGACGGCGGCGATATGGAGTATGTGGGCGTTGACGACGAGGGCGTCGTCAAACTGGAGCTGCAGGGCGCTTGCGCCGGCTGCCCCATGAGCTCGCTGACCCTGTCCATGGGTATTGAGCGCATCCTGAAGGAGCATGTGCCCGGCGTTACCCGTGTCGAGCAGGTCAATGCCTCCGGCGAGACCGACGACCTGTACGACGAGTACGCGCCGTTCTAAGATGCGAAAGCTGCGGACGGCATACTCCGCATAGACGTTACGCCCAAATATGCGGCTGCGAGCGCAAGGCCCGCGGCCGCATTTGTATGTAGGGAGTAGGAGGGTCGACATGCTCAACGACTTCTACCATATGCTTGATCCCGTCGCGATTTCGGCGGGGCCCATCACGATTTACTGGTATGGTCTGGCCTATGTGGTCGGCGCCCTGCTCACGGCGGTCGTCATGTACCGCACGCAGCGTCGCTGGGGCTTTAACATCACGATTGACGACCTGACGAGTGTCGTGGTCGGCGTGGTCTTTGGCCTTATCATCGGCGCCCGTCTGTTCTACGTCATTTTCTACGGCGACGGCTACTACTGGGCGCATCCGCTCGAGATCTTTGCCACCAACGAGGGCGGCATGAGCTTCCATGGCGGTTTGGTGGGCGGCATTATCGGCGGCATCATCGTGTGCCGCATGTATAAACTCGACGCATGGACTTTGGCAGACCTTGCCGTCATAGGCGCGCCGCTGGCCTTGTGCCTGGGCCGTTGTGCCAACTTTGTCAACGGTGAGCTGTGGGGCAAGCCGACCGATCTGCCCTGGGGTGTGGTCTTTGGCGGGACTGCGGGCGATATGCCGCGTCACCCCTCCCAACTCTACGAGGCATTTCTTGAGGGCATCGTGCTCTTTTGCATTCTGCAGGTGCTCAGCCGCAAAAAGCCGCTGCTGCCCCAGGGCACGTTTATGGGCGCGTTCGTGATGGGTTACGGCATCGTCCGCTTCCTCGTCGAGTTCGTGCGCGTGCCCGATGCCCAGCTGGGCTATCTGCTGGGCGGCGTCATCACCATGGGTCAGCTGTTGAGTCTGCCACTCGTGATCGCCGGCCTGGCGCTCATCATCTTCGCGCGACACCGCAACCGTCCCCAGCGCATCTACCTCGACGCCTAACCACCACAAAGGGGACAGGCACCTTTGTGGTGGTTTTGCCGAGTTTGATAGGTTTCTAGAAAGGCTCTTTGGACTGTGAAGGATTCCGATCTCTCCACAACGGCTGCGCGCGACGCGGCCCGCATCGTCTGGTTTAAGCGCTACCCCGCCAAGCAGACGCTCATCGCATTTCTGCTCGCGCTGTTGGCGACCACGGCGTTTTCCATCGATCCCGCCCCGGTGTCGAGCAACGCAGTCTTGGCGATTGACCCCAAAGCCTCGGGCATGCTGTACGTGTGCTACGAGGTGCTCCTCTCGTTTGCCGGCCATACCGACGCGGTCATGCTGCTTGCGCTTGCCTGCCTGCTCACGCTGCCGTTTCGCTACGTGTTCTTTGGCCGTGGCGACACCTGGCGTCCATCGATCATTCTGCCGTCGCTGTTTTTCGCCATCTGCATGGTGTTCGGCCGTAGCTACGACCTCATCGACTCGGCCGAGATTGTTCTTGGCGACAAGGCCCGCATCATCTGCGCCTGGATTGGCGGCGCGGGCTGGATGCTCCTAGCGATCGTGGCCTTCTATCTGGCTTTTGAGTGTCTGGATTGGCTGAGCTCCCGACGCATCCCGTTTTCCGAGGCGCACTTTGGCCGCATATGGCGTGTGGCTCACGCCGTGCTCTCGGTCCATCCCTTTGCCGGGCCCTTCCTGGTGCTTATGATCGCCTGGGCGCCCACGCTCATCGCTTCGCTGCCCGGCCTTTTTATGGGAGATACGGGTGCGCAGATTCGCCAGTGGTTCAACTATCCCAACGGCACGAGCGACTACCTGCGCCTACTCAACCCCAACGTGCTGCTCAACGGGCATCATCCCGTAGTGCACACGGCCATTATCGGCTCGTGCGTTCAACTGGGGCTTTCGCTGTTCAACAGCGCTAACGCGGGCCTCATCATCTATACCTGCGCTCAATTTGTCATCACGGCTGCCTGCATGGCCTATTCCATTTCGTCGCTGCGCAAACTGGGCGTGAGCCTGCCGGTTCGCGGTGCGATCCTGCTGTTCTTTGCGTTTATGCCGATGTTCTCTAACTACGCGGCCCTGCTTACCAAAGATGTGCTGTTTGCCGACGCGTTTTTGGTGCTGTTGGTGCAGACCGTGAAGCTCGTGGCCTGCGGCCTGCCCCGTCGCGATGCCAATGCCGAGCGTGCGGGCGAGAAGGCCCCCGTGCTCTTTGCGCGCCATGACTGGCTGTTGCTTGCGCTGGCTGCCATGGGTTCCACGTTTTTGCGCAATGGCGGCCTGGTCTTTCCGTTGGCGGCCTGCGTGATTGCGGCGGCATTTTGCGCATGGGATGTACATGTCGCTCGTCGTGCGGCTAAGCAGACGGGCACCGCGGTCTCATGCGCCACGTCGCGCTTCCGCTGGGTTGGCGTCCTCGCGGTGCTCGCACTCTGCCTTGCCTCTAATATGTACTTCACCAAGGTCTTTATGCCGGCGCACGACATCACGCCTGGTTCCAAGCGCGAAATCCTCTCGATTCCGTTCCAACAGACGGCTCGTTTCGTCCAAAAGCACGACGGCCTCAACTCGGGCGTCAACCCTACGGTTAAGGAGGACGGCACTATCGTGGAGGCACCCTGCGACGGTTTGGTGACCGATGAGGAGCGCGCCGTGATCGATCGCGTGCTCAAGTACGAGAACCTGGGTCGCCGCTACAACCCCGACAAGTCCGATGCCGTCAAGAACTGCTTTAACGAGTACGCCTCGCAGGAGGACATCGATGCCTATTTTGAGGTATGGGCCCAGATGTTTAAGAAAGATCCCGAGTGCTATATTTCGGCGCTTATCAATAACTACTATGGTTATTTTTATCCGAGCGCGCGCGATGCCTGGGTCTACAGCACGGCGCGTAGTGCCGAGATCATGGCGCGTCCCGACAACCTCAAGTACTTCGACTTCCATCCGGTTGACAGCAACGTGGTGCGCTGGTGTGACCACCTGATCAATCTGTGCCGTGTGGCGGTGCAGCGCATTCCGTTTATTTCGCTCACCATGAGCTCGGCCACCTATGTGTGGATCATGATCGCCGTGGTGGTCTACCTGCTGCGTCGTCATTCATGGCGTGCGCTGGCGATCTGGGTGCCGCTGTTGGGCGTGCTCGCCGTGTGCCTGATTGGTCCGTGCAACGGCTCGACCTACATGCGCTACCTGTATCCGGTCATCGCCTGCATGCCCTTCGCCATCGGCGCCACCGTCACCCGCAGCGACTTCCTCTGGTCCTAACTTGGTGCATTGGGGTCAGGTTTCTTTGCACCAAAGGGGGCATCATCACGACGCCTTCATTTTGGGGTTTATCTCGCAGGCTAGTAGGTATATCATAACGACGTTTGTTTATATTGCCCGAGCATCTGCGCTGGGCTTTAGGTCGAAACCGATAGGAGACACGTATGTCCGGACACTCTAAGTGGGCCACAACCAAGCATCGTAAGGGCGCGCAGGACGCCAAGCGTTCCGCCCTCTTCTCCAAGCTCAGCCGCAACATCACCGTTGCTGCCCGTCTCGGCGGTGACCCGCTGCCCGAGAACAACGCCAGCCTCGCCGCTGCCGTTGCCAAGGCCAAGGCTCAGTCCATGCCTAAGGACAAGATCAAGTCCGCTATCGACAAGGCTTTTGGTTCGGGTGCTGACGCCGCCGTCTACGAGAACATCGTGTACGAGGGCTACGGTCCCGCCGGTGTCGCCGTCTACGTCGACTGCCTGACCGACAACCGCAACCGTACCGCCGCTGATGTCCGTTCCGCCTTCTCCCACGCTGGTGGCAACCTGGGCACCTCCGGCTCCGTCGCCTTCCAGTTTGAGCGCAAGGGCCAGATCGTCGTCGCCAAGGAGATCCTGGACGAGAACGCCAAGAAGGAGACCATGATCGCCAACGGTGCTGCCGGTGACGAGGATGAGTTCATGATGGCCATCGCCGAGGCCGGTGGCGAGGACTACGAGGATGCCGGCGAGGAGTGGATCGTCTGGACTGCTGCCAACGACGTCATGGCTGTCTCCAAGGCGCTCGAGGAGCAGGGCGTCCAGGTCAAGGGTTCCGAGACCACCATGGTCCCGACCACCCCGACCGAGGTCTCTGGTACCGACGCCAAGAAGGTCCAGCGCCTCATCGACCGTCTTGAGGAGCTCGACGACGTCCAGGACGTCTACAGCACCATGGACATGACCGACGAGGTCATCGCTGCCCTCGAGGAGGAGTAGCGCCAGCACGGATTGAGCCGTGCATATCTGGGCATAATGAAGCGAGCATGCAAGCCTCGTGGAATAGATGAGCCGGATCCGCGTGCGTAGAGCACCGGACCCGGCTCTTTTATAATGATGCGAACCGTTCTGCATTTCGAGAGCCGAGATTTGAAGGGAGCGCCGCGTGCGCGTACTCAAACGAGCCCTAGCGATCGTGTATCTTGCCGCCACCATCGTGGCACTGGGTACGCTTGTCTGCCAGTTTTGGGGGCCGTATACGTATCGCTTTATGCTGCTGATGCGCGACCCCATGCCGCGCATTGTCGTGACGGCATGCGGCGGAGTTGTGGCGATCGGCGTGCTGATAAGCTTCTTCCTGTCTCTTATACACATC
>DAWCEJ010000058.1:0-2000 GCA_052274955.1 Collinsella sp. | reverse complement strand
GCCCCCGGCGTCAACGAGCAGGTGCGCGTCTACGTCGCCCAGCGTCGTAAGATCCAGCAGGGCGATAAGATCGCCGGCCGCCACGGCAACAAGGGTGTTATCTGTAACGTTCTGCCGGTCGAGGACATGCCCTACATGGCTGACGGTACCCCGATCGACGTTATCCTCAACCCGCTGGGCGTTCCTTCGCGTATGAACGTCGGCCAGCTGCTCGAGTGCCACCTTGGCTGGGCTGCTGCCTGCGGTTGGGATACCGAGCAGGCCGACTCCGACAAGTATGTCCCCGGTCCGTTCTTCACCGCCACGCCTGTCTTCGACGGCGCCAAGGAGGACGAGATCGCCGAGGTCATCCGTCGTGCCAACAAGAACATGCTCAACAAGGCCACCGCTGCCTTTGGCGATCACATGCGTCCCGAGTTCGTTACCCAGCTTGACGAGCGCGGCAAGACCCGTCTGTTCGACGGCCGCACCGGCGAGGAGTTCCGCGAGCCCATTACCGTGGGTACGTCCTACATCCTCAAGCTCGGCCACATGGTCGACGACAAGATCCACGCCCGTTCGACCGGCCCTTACAGCCTGGTTACCCAGCAGCCTCTGGGCGGCAAGGCCCAGTTCGGCGGCCAGCGCTTCGGCGAGATGGAAGTTTGGGCACTGTACGCATACGGTGCTTCCAACGTCCTGCAGGAGATCCTGACCGTCAAGTCCGACGATACTGTGGGCCGCGTCAAGACCTACGAGTCCATCGTCAAGGGCGAGAACGTCCCGGTTCCGGGTATCCCCGAGTCCTTCAAGGTTCTCGTCAAGGAGCTCCGCTCCCTCGCGCTGGACATCGAGCCCATGCACGATGCCGACGAGGACGCCTCCGCCCCTGTGACCGCCGAGGAGACCTCTGCTCTCGACGACCTGGCTGCGCTCGCCGGCGTTGACACCGACGTCGAGGCCGAGGATGCCGAGACCGCCGAGGCACCCGAGGCTGTCGCCGCCACGACCACTGATAAGGAGTAGTTGACTGTGGCAGATTTCGAAGCTACTGATTTTGACTCGGTAAAGATCTCCCTTGCCTCCGCCGACCAGATCCGTTCCTGGTCGCACGGTGAGGTCAAGAAGCCGGAGACCATCAATTACCGTACCCTCAAGCCCGAGAAGGACGGCCTGTTCTGCGAGAAGATCTTCGGTCCCGCCAAGGACTGGGAGTGCTCCTGCGGCAAGTACAAGGGCATCCGCTTTAAGGGCATCGTCTGCGAGCGCTGCGGCGTCGAGGTCACCTCGGCCAAGGTGCGTCGCGACCGCATGGGTCACATCGAGCTCGCCGCTCCCGTGTCCCACATTTGGTACTTCAAGAGCCCCACGAGCTTCCCGATGAGCCGTATGCTCGACATCAAGTCCAAGGACCTCGAGAAGGTTCTGTACTTCGCCAGCTACATCATCACCGAGGTTGACTACGAGGCTCGCGAGGCCGACGCCGACGACCTGCGCGAGGAGCTCGCCGCCGATCTGGAAGAGATCGATGCCGAGCGCGCCCGCCAGATCGAGTCCCTCAAGGAGCAGGGCGACCCCGAGAACTTTGACGAGTTCTCCGACGAGGAGCCGCTGACCCCCGAGGAGATCGCCTCTGGCATCGTCGACATCGAGGAAGAGTGCAAGGACGAGAAGCAGCTCCGCACGGACGCCTTCAACGCCTTCATGAAGCTCACCGAGCGCGACCTCATCTCCGATGAGCCGCTGTTCCGCGAGATGACCCGTTACTACTCCATGTACTTCAAGGGTGGCATGGGTGCCGAGGCCGTCCGCGACCTGCTCGCTGCCATCGACCTCCCCTCCGAGGCCGAGAAGCTCAAGGCCATCATCGCCGACGAGGATTCCCAGAAGCAGAAGCGCGAGAAGGCCGTCAAGCGCCTTGAGGTCGTTGACGCCTTCCTGAAGGGTGGCAACAGCCCCGCGAACATGATCCTGGACGTCATCCCGGTCATTCCGCCCGATCTGCGCCCGATGGTCCAGCT
>DAWCEJ010000057.1:0-5467 GCA_052274955.1 Collinsella sp. | reverse complement strand
GGAGGCTTTCAATTTCAATTGGTGCGGCGTATAGGATTCCGCGCATCCGCTTCGCGGATCCGCACCGGCTTCGCCCGCCTGCCGGCGGACTCGCCCGCGGGCTAAAAACGCTCCGCGTTTTCTTGACGCCCGCGCCTCGACCGAGGTTCGAATCCATGCGGCGTCCGCCTAAAAGAAAAGCCCCCGTTGCCGGAGGCTTTCAATTTCAATTGGTGCGGCGTATAGGATTCGAACCTATGACGTTCTGATTCGTAGTCAGACCCTCTATCCAGCTGAGGTAACGCC
Organism: Collinsella sp.; assembly: GCA_052274955.1. Taxonomy (GTDB): domain Bacteria; phylum Actinomycetota; class Coriobacteriia; order Coriobacteriales; family Coriobacteriaceae; genus Collinsella. The sequence continues at coordinate 5,182 of DAWCEJ010000057.1, read as the reverse complement.
GCAGCGCAAGACATATAAAACCACTTTAGCTTATTGGAGTCAAGCACAATTTCAAACTTTTTTGTGGAACGCAGTCTTGTCATGCTGCTCCGCATATACCGCCATTCCCCGTACGATCGATTGGCTTTTCGATCACGTCAAACTTAGCATCAAGTTCCCTCAAGAGCGATCTCACCCGCTGGGCACAATCATAATCGGCAAACGAGATGCTCAACATGCGAGCAACCTGATTAGATGTCTGGACCCCATAGAAATGCTCTAGGGCCACAAGCCCCTCGTGCGCCACAAACGTCTCAACCACATGAGGCGACTCCTCGTAGCACCATTGCGTCAACGGCCCCTCGCTCGTCTGTCGAACCACCAGGCCACCCATGCCAGACGGCTCACACGTCACAAGCAGGTACTCCCCGCCCTCGTCGCTCTCAAACAAAACCACCCGATCATCAAACAGCTCCATCGCGTCCCCTTTCTCTCGCTCTTATTTAGCAAAAGCATAGCAGGTAGATGGCTGTATACAGAACAGTTGTTCGTGTGTTTTCTATTGAGCTGTCCGCACAGCATGGTATGGCCGCACACAAAAAGGGCACCCCAAAAAGGAGTGCCCTAGCAAATCGCTTATGCAGCCAATCTACGCGACCGGCTCGATCTTCTCGAGGCCGCCCATGTAGGGACGCAGAACCTCGGGGATCGTGATGGTGCCGTCAGCGTTCTGGTAGTTCTCCAGAATGGCTGCCATGGTACGGCCAGCCGGCAGACCGGAACCGTTGAGGGTGTGCAGATAGCGCGAACCCTTGAAGTTCTCGGGGTCGCGATACTTGATGTTGGCGCGACGGGCCTGGAAGTCACCGCAGTTGGAACAGGAGCTGATCTCCTTGTAGGCGTTGTAGCTCGGCAGCCAGACCTCGACGTCGTAGGTCTGACGGGCAGAGAAGCCCAGGTCGCCGGTGCACAGGCTAATCACGCGATACGGAAGACCCAGCTGCTGCAGCAGGAACTCGGCCTCGGCGGTCATGCTCTCGAGCTCCTCGTCGGACTCCTCCGGCTTAGCGAACTTGACCATCTCGACCTTGTCGAACTCGTGCTGGCGAATGATGCCGCGGGTATCGCGACCAGCGGAGCCGGCCTCCTCGCGGAAGCAGGGGGTGAAGGCGGTGTAGCGGCGCGGCAGGGTATCGGCGTCGAGGACCTCACCGGCGTGCAGGTTGGTGAGCACGACCTCGGCGGTGGGGATCAGGAAGTTGTCGCCCGAGACGTGATAGGCGTCGTCCTCGAACTTGGGCAGCTGGCCCGTGCCGAACATGGTCTGACGCTTGACGACGATGGGCGGCCACCACTCCTTAAAACCACGGCTGGTGTGCGTATCGAGGAAGAAGTTGATGAGGGCGCGCTCAAGACGGGCGCCGGCGCCACCGAGAACGGTGAAGCGGCTGCCGGAGAGCTTGTTGCCGCGCTCGAAGTCAAGGATGTCGAGGTCGGTGCCCAGATCCCAATGCGGCTTAAAGTCGAAGTCGAACTCGCGCGGGGTGCCCCAACGACGGCGCTCGATGTTCTCGTCCTCGTCCTTGCCGTACGGCGTGGCCTCGCAAGGAATGTTGGGCAGGTGAGCCATGAAGTCGTACTGCTCCTGCTCGAGGGCGGTGCGGCGCTCGGCCAGACCGTCAATCTTCTCGTTGACGGCGCGCACGGCCTCTTTGGCGGCCTCGGCCTCGTCCTTCTTGCCCTCCTTCATCAGGGCGCCGATCTTCTTGGACTCGGCATTGCGCGTGGCTTGAAGTTCCTCAACCTCAGTGATGACGGCACGACGCTCGTCGTCGAGCTCAAAGAACTTCTCGCGATCCCAAGACGTCTGGCGGTTAGCCATGGCGACATCGATGGCATCGGGGTTCTCGCGAACAAACTTGATATCAAGCATTAGATCCTCCGGCGATATACATTCCATTTAGGTTGCAACCTTGTACATGTATGGGCAAGTATATACTTATGAGCGTTTACGACCCAACTCAACTACGCAAGAAGGCACCCAATGGACGCAGTTTATTCCTTTTTGTTTGGCACCCGCACCGGTTTTGCCATCCTTTTCGCCGGCGGCATCCTGCTGTTTGCGATTATTGCCTTTGTAATGGAGAAGCGCACCCATAAGATGTATGTCGACCGCGGCCCCAAGTCCGAGGACGAAGAAGACAGCTTCTGGGACTAACCTGCCAAAAAGGGACAGGTTTATTTTGGTCGGTTTTATCTGGGCAAACGCAAGTGCCCCGCAACTGGAATTGAGCCAGTTGCGGGGCACTTTTCGCTAAAAGGACAAAACCGCAGGAAAAACCTGCCAACATAAACCTGTCCCTTTTTTGGTCGGTTTTACTGGAGGGTTGCGTCGATTGCCTTGACCAGGGCGCTGCGCATGCCGGCGTCCTCGAGCGCAACGACGCCCTTGATGGTGGCACCACCGGGCGAGCATACGGCATCCTTCATCGCCGCAGGATGCTGGCCAGTTGCAAGCTGCAGCTTTGCCGTACCCAGCACCATCTGGCTCACAATGCGATAAGCATCCGCACGCGGGATACCGTGCTTGACCGCCGCATCGCCCAGGGCCTCGATTGCCATGGCGACAACCGCCGGAGCGCAACCACCCACCGTGCCGCCCACAAACAGCAGGCTTGTGTCGAGCTCGACGACAGCGCCAAGCTTACCGAGCAGGTCGAGCACCACAGCACGCTGCTCGTCGTTAAGCGTCGAAGCCTTCTCGCAGGCGATGACGCCCTCGCCTACCGAAACCGGCGTGTTGGGCACCGTCGAGATATGCGCGACGCCCGGCAGGACCTGCTCCCACTTGGCACTGTCCCAGGTCCAGGCAACCGACAGAACGACCTTTTTGGCAAGAGCATCCTTGATCGGGGCGAATACCTTCTCGATCATGTACGGTTTGACCGCAGCGACCACGATATCGGATGCGGCGACAACCTCGGCGGCATCGTGGCAGGCGACCATGCCGCGCGCCTCGCAGCGCTCAACCAGCGCGTCGTAGCGACCCGCGCAGGCGCACATGTCGCTCGCAGCTACACCGGCAGCGATCCAGCCATCGGCCATAGCGCTCGCCATATTGCCAAAACCGACAAATCCAATCTTCATATCTCATAGTCCTTTCAGACACATTCCTCAAAACGAAAGGTATTGTCCCACGCCATTGTTTCGTATTGCCGACCTATTTGTGATACGGCTCGCCACGACTGATCTTGCAGGCACGGTAAATCTGCTCTAGCAGCACCACACGCGCCAGGTTATGCGGCAAGGTAATGCGTCCAAAGCTGAGCATCTCGTCGGCGCGGGCGCGCACCTCATCACTCACGCCGTCCGAACCGCCGATTACAAAGGCAATGTCGCTGCTGCCTCGCAGCATAAGATCGTCGAGCCTCGCCGAAAACTCCTCGCTCGAGCGCTCCTTGCCCTCGATAGCCAGCAGGATCAAATGCGCTCGAGATGGCAAGGCGGCAAGAATCGCCGCCCCCTCCTTGTCGCGCGCGGCATCCACGCCGCCCGCCTTAGCCGGGTCGATATCGACCACCTCGCGGATATCCACCTTGGCATAGGCACCTAGGCGCTTGGTGTACTCAGCGCACGCGTCCTTCCAAAAGCGCTCCTTGAGCTTACCGACGCAAACGACGGTGTATTTCACGCGCGTCTACTCCTTCGAATCGTTTTGAACTTTGCCGGCGGCCAGCATCTGCTCGAACATCGAGGCCGACTGCGAAAAGTCGCTCGGCAGCACGACCGTCGAGTTTTTGCCCGTACGTGCGAACTCCGTCATCATCTCGGTCCACTGCGTAAACATGAACAGCTGGTTGGCCTCATCGTTGCCAACACCCGTCTCCTGGATAATCTCGAGCGAGTCCTTGATGCCCAGCGCGATCGCCTTGCGCTGGTTGGCGATGCCCTCGCCCGCCTTTTCCATAGCCTCAGCCTCGGCGGTCGCCTCGGTGACGCGCTTGATGCGGTCTGCCTCGGCGAGCTCCTGCGCGGCAGCGCGCTTGCGCTGGGCGGCGTTGATGTCGTTCATGGAGTTCTCAACCTCGGTCGGCAGTGCGATCTTGGTGATGAGCGTCGACACGAGGGTGAAGCCGTAGGCGGCCATCTGCTCGGACACGGTGGCGTTGACGTCCTTGGCAATATCATCCTTCTTGGCAAAGACCTCATCGAGCGTGTAAACGGGAATCGAAGAGCGCAGGGCATCGGTGATGAAGTCGCGCATCTGGTCGACGGGCTCCTGCAGCATGTAGTAGCTCTTGTAGATGCCCGAATCCGCCGGGCCGGCACCCATGTCGTAGCTCACGTGATACTGAGCGGAGACCTCGAGGCCGATGGTCACGTTGTCCTGGGTCTTAACGTCAATGCCAAAACCGTTTTTCATGGTGCGCAGGCTCACCGTGGCGGCCTTGCGGTCGATTACGGGCACCTTCAGGTGGAAACCCGCGTTGACGATGCGGTTGAACTTGCCCAAGCGCTCGATAATCACGGCATGTTGCTGCTCGACGACATAGCAGGCGTTGGGAAGCAGCAGCAACAGGATGATGATGGGGATCAAAAGACTGGTAAGGGCGGCGATGATACCGGAAAACAGCATGGCTTCTCCTCTATTGGGCATACATTGGCACTAGGATACCCGCCCAAGGCGACCGCGCATAACAAAAAAGCTCCCATTGCCGGGAGCTCTTTCATTTAATGGTGTGGGCGAAAGGACGTCCGCGTATCCGCTTCGCGGATCCGCACCGGCTTCGGCCGCCTGCCGGCGTCCTCGCCAGCTCGCTAAAAACGCTCCGCGTTTTCTTTACGCTCGCTCCTTCGCAGGTTCAAGTCCCTGCGATGGGCACATAACAAAAAAGCCCCCATTGCTGGGAGCTCTTTCATTTAATGGTGCGGGCGAAAGGACTTGAACCTTCATGGGGTTGCCCCCATACGGACCTGAACCGTACGCGTCTGCCAATTCCGCCATTCCCGCAAAATAAAAAAAATGGTGGACGGGGATGGATTCGAACCATCGTAGTCTGTGACAACGGATTTACAGTCCGCTCCCTTTGGCCGCTCGGGAACCCGTCCATATAAGTTGCAAATTGGTGGAGCTGGTGATGGGACTCGAACCCGCAACCTGCTGATTACAAATCAGCTGCTCTGCCAATTGAGCTACACCAGC